>JBOGMA010000445.1:0-5621 GCA_050746465.1 Acidobacteriaceae bacterium | reverse complement strand
CCTGAAGACGGCCTCGTGACAGTTCGCGCTCTGCTTTCCTATTTTAGAGATGATCCCGCCGCCCTTGGAACAGAGACGGAGCAACTTGTGAATGAATTGACAGGTTACTCAACAGTCCTTGAGAAGGCCACGCGGCGCAGTCTGCGCTGGCAGTTGGCGGTGAGCTGGAAATAGAGAAGAAAGTTTTCCCACAGGCAATTCGCTTCAGCGGGGCCATTTTCCTGGCCTAAGACACTGCAATCGCTTGAGAACTAATCCGTCCCTCAGACAGCAAAGTTATACGCAAAGCGCACTTACAGGAACCTAACTAGTAACTATAGTATTGACATGAGCTACTTTTCGCATTACTTTAAGGGTTCTCTGGTGTAGTAAGGAATCACGAACGCCGGTCACGCCTAATCTCTCCCCCCAACGGAATGGCGGCATATTCCTCACACAGAGCATTTTTCGAGGAGCGGTGGAAATGCGGCTAAAGTTGGGTGGGGGAATAGTTTCAGAAGTTCTCAGAGCGAAATCAGGAATTGTTGCCCAGGCAGTATTGGGAGCGATGTTTTGTTTACTTTGTGCTTCCATTGCGGTTGCCCAAGTACCACCAATCGTTGTAAGCCAAACCAATTGGCTGTCCGCATTCCCGAACAATGCGCGGGCTCTCTCCTCGGGAAACGTAGCCGGAACCAGCTTTGCGGTGAACTCCAGCGGAGAGGTCCTGATTGGTGACAGCAACAGTGAAGTTTTAATTTACAACCAGCAGGCCGGACTAACTGTGCTGGGAACTTATCAGAACGTTGGCGCGATAGCGGTAGATAGCAAGGATAACTTGTATGTCGCCAGCCGTGCCAGTGGATATATCGTCAAAGTTCCTTATGTTAATGGAAAATACGCACAGTTAGCTGATCCTCAGCCGCCGGGCACGCCACTACCCGCCTGTTCCGGAGCGGATACAACCACCTGCACGTGGGGTAGTAACCTATATTACTGGGACGATAACTACGGCTTCGGCGTGGTTTCGATGACCTTTGACTCAGACGGCAACTTCTTTTTCGCCACCAACGATGCTGAAGGCAACATCGACACCACCAACCCCAACTCCCATCCATTCAGTATCTTCGAGTGCAGTGTCGCATCCTCATGCCTGGCGACGGCTGATACCGGCGGTGGCAGTGGACGGGCCCAGAGGCTTTTTACGGAACCCGCCGCGGTGGCTTCCAATGTTCCCGGGTGCTCCACGGATCCAACACAGAATCCAGTTCAGACAAGGCCTGGCGGTCTGTCAGTTGATCCATGGGGAAACCTGTTCTTCACCGACTCCGACCTTGAATCATGCGGCGGTTCTGGCGCGCTTGCCTACCAGAGTGATGCCTCGTATCTCAAAGAAATCGCGTCGCCTTCCACTCTGACCTCGCCGGCCACGCCTGTCACGTTATACAAATATATCCCGTCCACAATCAGCAGCTACGACAGCGAAGTCGACTCGGTGGCAATCGACAGCACTGGAACGGTTTATTTTGCAACCTCCTATGATGGCATTTTCGCTTTCAAGGGCAGTCCGGCGCCGTTTACCGCGCCAATTCCGGACCAAAGCATATATGGGGTGTCAACGACTGGTACGAGGGGATTGGCGCTCGACTTCAAGGGTAATTTGTATGCGGTGGAGGGCTTGCCTGGAGGGGCACCCCTCACCGACTCCGTCGACACTCTCGGTCGGGTTTTGGTGAATAGTCTGGCGGTTTCTTCATCTCCGGTTGGCACTCCGGCAAGTGCAACAAACGTTTCAGTGATGGTGAATGATAGCGGTTGTTCCAGTTCTCCTGTATTGAAGTTCACGGGGGCGGGTGAGTTCACCCTCGCCGCCACCGGAAGTTGCCAGAACTCTCCGTTGCTTTGGGGAACTGAGTCCATCTTCGCTGCGAAAGTCACGTTTACACCAACGCAGGTAGGCGGACGCAGCGCATTGCTGACTGCGACCGAAACATCAACGGGGAAGAGTCAGCCGGTCACTGCGTATGGAGTTGGCCAAGGCGGCTTAGTGACGCTTGATCAAGGCAATCCACCCGTAACGTATACCGGGTTTACTAATCCAGCCGGCATTTCGGTGGATGCGGCTGGTGATTTGTTCGTAGCTGATGTGGGCGCGAACGCGGTTGCAAGGATTAGCGCCGGATCTACGACTCCAGTGACAATTGGCTCTGGGTTCAACGCTCCTTCGGGCACTGTTCTTGACGCCGCCGGGAATCTGTATGTCGCGGACACGGGGAACAATCAGGTTGTCGAGATACCGACTGCTACAGGGACTCCTGGTAGCAGCGCAACGGTGATTTCGAGTTCCACCAAAATTGCTGGAATGACGCTGAACGCTCCTACCGGGCTGGCGATGGGAGACGACGGTGTACTGTACATTTCTGATACAGGAAACAACAGGGTCGTAACCTATAACACCGCTAACGGGGTGACCGGCGTGCGCGCAACCGGATTGAGCACTCCGGGCGGAATCGCCGTTGACACGGCCGGCACTCTGTACGTCGCAAACGTAGGAAGCGGTAGCGGAGGCAACGTTGAGGTGTTCCCCGCAGGTGGGGGCTCTGTATCTCCGCTAACGCCAAGTGGCGTAACAACGCCTATTGGTCTCGTGGTGGAACCATCTGGTAGCTTGCTGATCTCTGACGGAACCACAGGCGCAATTGTCCGAATTCCGAACGAAAACGGTACTCTGAATGCCGCCGGCGCTGTGACCGTCGAGAAGAATCCTACGTCCGGAGGGGGGCTCGCGCTCGACCGTGCGGGGAATCTCTATACGACGGATCCGGAGGGCAAGTCGGTATATGCGATCCAGCGCACGGGTTCGACGATTGACTTTGGCAGCGTGAACGATGGCGACACCGCTCAAGTGACTGTTCATGCCGAGAACGCGGGCAACGTGCAACTAGGGCTGGGTGCAAGGGAACGCTCGTTCTTGACGCAACCCTCGACACCTTATTTCTCAATTACGGCGGGGATGGAGAACGACTGCCTGGCCGCGAGTTCACTGGATATCGGAGCAGAATGCCAATTTACTGCTGAGTTCTCTCCCACGCTCGGCCTTGCCTCAGGGTCCCAGCCCGATTCCGCGACTTTCCAGTCGACGGCGGTGGATTCAATTGCCGTCATTACGCTCAATGGAACCTCTGTTTACCAGCCGGTGCCGGTGCCGGGGTTCAACGTCGGCCTTGGGTCCTCTTCACTAGTTGTGAAGCAGGGTGGAAGCGCGTCAATGCCTGTTACCATCACGCCTGAGAACGGGTTCAATTCCGCTGTGACGTTCAGTTGCTCCGGACTGCCGTCGGGAGCGAGCTGCTCCTTCTCTCCCCAATCGGTGACGCCTTCGGGCGGAGCCGTCACCAGCCAACTTACAGTCACCTTTGCCAAGACGTCAGCCGGCCTCGACAGGCAATCCCTCCCATTCCTTCCAGGCGGCGCTGCAGTCTGCGCAGTGTGCTTTCTGTTTGGATTGAGAAAGCGGCGGTTTGCGCTTTATTTGCTTCTGGCGGTGGTGACTTTGGGTGGCCTTGGCCTGGTGAGCGGCTGCGGTGTGAACGTACCGCCGGTCCCAACGAAGCCCACGACAGTGACGGTGAATGCGGTTTCTGGCGCGCTCCAGAAAAGTGCGACCTTCGTCCTTACTATACAGCAGTGACTGTCAGAACTTGAGACTCGATAAGCCCGCCACTCCGCTGAATGTTTAAGGTGTGGCGGGCCGTTCTAAACGACGTTCCTTATCCGGCGAGCTTATCCATAGCCACCGGCCCCCGGAATGGGCTGTGCTGATGCAGATTCATAATGAATACTGCCAGTTCCACTCGGCTGCCAATCCCGATTTTTTCGAAAATGCGGAAAAGATTGTTCTTTACCGTATGCTCGCTGATATTCAGGCTTCGCGAGATTTGACGATTGCTTTGCCCCGCGGCCACAAGGGTCGCGATGTCCAGCTCACGCTTTGTCAGGTTGAGTCCGGCACTTGACGGAATGTGGAATGGAGACGATTCGGAAAATGCGTCGAGCACCAGCCGGAGTTCGCGAGAGGCAACCCAAACCTGCCCGTCGTGGACAGCCTTGACGCATTTCATCAAATGCTCGATGGGCTGAGCCCGAAAGAACACGCCCCGAGCGTGCGCCCTGAAGGCATCAATGATCAGATCTAAATCCGTCTCATCAAGCACAACGATGACAGAGCAATGGGGAAGCATGCTCTGAAGAACTGGCAATGTCTTGAAGCCTGCGAGAGGTCCGTCCGAAAGAGCAGCGCTGATCAATGCGATGTCCGGGCGGCATTCCTGTGCCATGCGAAGAATTTCAGGACCCGTAGTCGCCTGAGCTACAGGCTTGACCTGCTCAACATGGCTTTCCACGCTTCGAGCTAACAGTTCGCAACCAAGGGGGGTACGATCAGAAATCAAAAGTCGGGATGTACGTATTTTATCAATTTCCGTAATTTCCATAGGACACCTTGAACTCAAAATTTGCCTGCAAAAAAGAGATATTAAGACGCGGATTACTTCCCCGGGTAAAGCCCGGCTGGTTATCCAAATTCAAAAACCTCTGAGCCGTTACTGGGGGAACGGTGCGGCGAAAAAATGACGCTTGGTCGTTTGATGACCTGCGGGGGAGCAGGAGGGATGGGATCAACGATCGGCCTGAGAGCGCGGCAGTTGGAGCACGTTGTGCTGCCTGGCCCTAGTCGTCAGCCATTCCAGGGCAATATTTCTCTACTGCCTGGAGATGTTCAACACATTAGCAAATTTGGGCAGGCGCTGTCAAAGCTATTGATCTCATAAGGAATGAGGAAGTGGGGAGAGATTTTCGGATCTGGGGAGAAAAAAGAGAAGATCGACCCCTTGTTCTGAAATTTGAACGGGCTATGATTGGCGACATTGGAGAGCCGCTCGGGTGGAGTAACAAGGGCAGGCTCAATTGATTGTAGGACTTCTGCCGTGGTTCAAATCAGTACATGGGTACCCCGTTTTGGGGTTGCATGTACTGCGGTTGAGGATGGCGAAGCCTTGCAGCAGGGAGATGCGCATGGCTTTTTTTATTGGTCAGACGGGTGTTTCGCCGGATGCGATCGCTGGTGGGGTTGTGGGGTTGATGGCGGAGCAGCCGGAGCGCTGGTATGCGGTCTATACCTGGGCGCGTCACGAGAAGGCCGTGGCGCGGCATTTTGAAGATCGAGGCTTGACGAACTTTCTGCCGCTGTACCAGGCGGTGCACCGCTGGAACAAGCGGAGCTGCCGGGTGTCGCTGCCGTTGTTTCCGGGCTACGTATTTGTGCGGACGGGTGGAGCGGAGCGGTATCGGCCGCTGCAGGTACCCGGGGTGCTTCACTATGCGGGCACGGGCACGATGCCGGTGGCGATCGCGGACGAGGAGATTGAGGCGCTGCGTCAGATCCTGATCAGCGGCAAGGAAGTGGGTCCTCATCCTTACCTTGCGACGGGCCAGCAGGTGCGCATTGCGGCCGGTCCGCTGGCGGGGCTGCGCGGCATCATTCAGCGCTCCAAATCCGGCAACCGCTTTGTGGTCTCGGTAGAAACCATCAAACAATCCATCGCCGTCGAACTCGACGGCTTCCAGATCGCCAGCTTGCAGGT
>JBOGMA010000444.1:0-1966 GCA_050746465.1 Acidobacteriaceae bacterium | reverse complement strand
AGCCACCACACGCCCTGGGGCGACGCCGTGAACTTCGAAGAAGCGGGAAGCCACGAGGTTCGGCGCTTCTTTATCGACAATGCCAAAATGTGGTTGCACGACTACCACTTCGACGGCCTGCGCCTCGATGCCGTCCACGCTTATGTGGATCGCTCCGCCATCCGGTTCATGGAGCAGCTTGGCGCGGAGGTGCACGCGCTCGAACGCGTGACTGGACGCAGCTACGTCGTGATTGCCGAGAGCGACCTGAACGATCCTCGGGTAGTGACGGAGCGCGATCGTGGCGGCTACGGGCTGGACGCGCAATGGAGCGACGACTTTCATCACGCCCTGGTGACGCTGCTTACCGGCGACCGCAGCGGATATTATGCCGACTTCGGTTCAATGGCGGATCTCGCCAAGGCGCTCCGCGACGTATTCGTCGTCGACGGCCGCTACTCGGTTTATCGTGATTGCATTCACGGCCGTCCCGTCGACGGGCTGCCCGCATGGCGCTTTCTCGGATACGCCCAGAATCACGACCAGGTGGGCAACCGCGCCCAAGGCGAGCGGCTCAACATGCTCGTATCGCCCGGACGTGTGAAGATCGCCGCCGCCCTGGTAATGACTTCGCCGTTCGTTCCGCTGATCTTCCAGGGCGAGGAGTGGGCTGCGTCCACTCCATTCCTCTTCTTTACTGATCACGAGCCGGAACTCGGCAAGCTGGTCTCCGAAGGGCGCAAGAAAGAGTTTGCCGCCTTCGGATGGAAGCCGGAAGATGTCCCCGATCCGCAGGATAAGGCCACCTTCGAGCGGTCGCGGCTACAGTGGGACGAAGTTGCCGAGCCCCGGCATGCAGGCATGCTCGGCTGGTATCGCGAGCTGATCGCGCTGCGCCGCCTGGCCCCCGGCGATTTTGTTTCCGCCGAAGCACAGGTGGACTTCAGCGAGGATGGCCGTTGGCTCACCTTGCGGCGAGGGCGATTCCTGATCGTCTTCAGCGTGGCCACCAGTCAGGTGCGGCTGCCATTGCCCTCCGGCGTCGAGATAGTTCTGAAATCCTCAGACGAAGTTGCAATCGCCGGAGACAAATTAACGCTGCCTCCGGATTCGGTGGCCATCCTCAGGTTGCGCTGACAATGCCGAAAATCGGCTGACGTTGCCGCAACAGGACCCAACGCGATATCTTTACGGATTGATTCGCTGGACTCACTAAAAATCCTGGTCGGAGGCACAAACGTGCTCCGCAGAGCGGAAGCGGACAGAAGAACATGAGCACTGCGGAGTTTTCTGCAATCATTTTTCTAAGCTCGCTCGGCGCCGGACTTCTCGGCGCGCTCACCGGCCTGGGCGGCGGCGTTGTCATCGTTCCCGTGCTCACGCTGCTCTTCCACGTGGACATTCGCTACGCCATTGGCGCGTCGCTGGTCTCCGTTATCGCAACCTCCTCGGGCGCCGCGGCGGCCTATGTGCGCGAGGGCTACTCGAATGTGCGCATCGGCATGTTTCTCGAAATAGCAACCACGCTCGGAGCAGTCCTCGGCGCGTATCTCACCACCAAGGTTTCAACTGACGCCATCGGGCTCATCTTCGGCCTGGTCCTGCTCTACTCCGCCTTCGCCTCGGCCAGAAAGAAAGGATCTGGCCCCGGCGGCATCAAGCCAAATCGTCTCGCGGAACGGCTTCGCCTCCTCGGCAGCTTTCCTACAGCAGGCGGCAAAGAGGACTACATTGCGCAGAGAGTCCCCGCCGGCTTCGGCCTTATGTTCAGCGCCGGAACCTTGTCGGGCTTGCTGGGAATCGGCTCCGGCGCCGTAAAGGTGCTGGCCATGGACCAGGCCATGGGCCTGCCGTTTAAGGTCTCAACCACCACTTCAAATTTCATGATCGGCGTGACCGCCGCCGCCAGCGCGGGAATTTATCTCAGCCGCGGTTACATTGATCCGGCCCTCGCCATGCCGGTCATGCTGGGCGTGCTGGCCGGTTC
>JBOGMA010000443.1:0-2980 GCA_050746465.1 Acidobacteriaceae bacterium | reverse complement strand
CCATGCTGCCCGCGAGCGTCAGCGCGACAATCCACATATTCTTACGGGCGAGCCACAACCCAAAGGCTCCCATTCCGAAAGCAAGGGCCGCTAGTCCCAAGGGTAGCTTGAGAAAAGCAAAAGTCTTAAACGTTAAATCTGCCAAGTGCCCCAGTGAGAGTGTGTACAGCGCCGGGTTCTGTGTAAGCGTATTCCACATTTGGCCGTGGGTGGAAACACTCCAGACACTCAACAAAAGGACGGACAAGAGTCCGAACAACAACAGAAAAAAAGCGGCGGTTGCGCGCGTGGCCCACGCCACCCATCGACCGCCTTCGGCCATGGCCGAGCCCACCAGCAATGCCAATGCGGGATAAATAGGCATGGAGTAATACTCCTGCGTGGTGGAAAAGGTGAAAAATACCATCACTGCTCCGATCCAACACAGGGCCAGCAGACGGGTCCGTCCCGCCCTCGTTGCCTTACTGAAGGATTGCCGTGCTGCGGCGATCAGATATCCAGTCCAGGGGAATATCCAGACCAGATTCAACGCCCAGAAAAGCGGACGCGGCACGGTGTTGTAGTCATGCGGATAACGCAAATTGAGGAAGCGCAGCAGGTGCTCGTTGAAGAAATAGAACCAGAAAAACCCGCGATAGTCACCCGGGCCGCTGTGCATTGAGAAGACAAAATATGGCGGATTGTGGAGGGTGGCAAGCACATGCCACGGAGCCGCAATCAGCATGCACAGCGGAATAGCCAGCCAAAGCCGCAGCCGTTTCCATGCCGCCAGAGAACCGATCTGCCGGGTCACACCCATGTAAGCCAAGATGGCAAGCAGCGGAAAGATAATGGCGATTAGCCCCTTCAGCAGCACGCCCAACGCTATGGCAATGCCGAGAATCGCAAACCAGCGATGCGGAGAAGGTTCATCATCTTCGAGCAGACGGAATGCCGCCCAGATGGCGAGGGCGATGGTCAGCGTCAGGGTTGCGTCAGGAATCAGAATTCGCGTGAACAGATATAAGCCCACGCAGGTTGCCAAAGACAAGCCAGCGTAGATGCCCGCCGCCTCGCTGAAGGCCCATCTGCCGAAACGATAAGTCACCCAGCAAAGCAGAACCGCCGCAAGAGCCAGGGGCAGCCGCGCCGCCCAATCATGCACCCCGAATATACGGTAACTTCCCGCCATCATCCAGTACACCAGGGGCGATTTCTCTAGATAGGCGACTCCATCCAGTCGCGCCGTGACCCAGTCTCCGCTGGCCAGCATCGTGCGCGCAATCTGCGCCTGCACCGCGTCCACGTCGTCCATCAGCCGCGGCGGGCTTATGACGTTTGCGCAGAATACGAAGCAGGCAGCCAGGACAACAATGAGTCCTCCTGCAAGTCTCTTTCGGGCGCGGCCAGTAGGGGTCCGCTTCTCCCTGGCGTTTCCACATTCCAGCGTTTCAACCAGAGCATTAGAGTTATCAATCCCCACAGATGGTACCCCCAGTTTGCTTTATGGTTCTGGTGTGACTCAATCAGAGCCCTCACGGCCGGCCAATCGAAGAGGCCAGTCTCTTTCACCGATGTTTCATTCAGGATCTCGGTCAGCAGAGGCGAGAGGATTCCGCGGAACCACTCATGGATCGGAATGTCGAGACCAATTTTTGCATGGTTCAGGACAGATGAGGGGAGCTTCTCCTTCATTAGTTGGCGGAGCGCCACTTTCGTCTGCACACCCCGCAACTTAAAGCGATCCGGAAGTCGCCCCGCGAAATCCACAATCCTATCATCCAGGAACGGAGGGCGCGCCTCCACCGCGTGCGCCATGCTCATGCGGTCCAATTTGTAAAGCAGTGCATCCGGCAAGGAATAGCGCTGATCGAAATCCAGATACCGTTCGACCGCTCCACCTAACCGCATCTGTTGCAGCAACTCAGACATCGGAGCTGAGTCGGCAAAGTGAAAGAGCCGCGCCTTCTCCTCTTCGCTGAAGCTTCCGTTCCAGTACACATGCGCCGCATCCGCGGACATCAGCGAACCCTGCAAGAATCTCTTTAGCTTATAGTCGAAGCCAATCTTCTCATCGGAAGCTCGCATCCGCTCCGCGCAACTCAGTGCGGTCTTCAACAGAAAGCGCGGTATGCGGGCGGACGTGCGTCGATACTGATTCGCCCGATAGGTCAGGTATCCGCCAAAGATTTCATCCGCTCCTTCTCCGCTCAGCACAACCGTCGCCTCCGGGCGGGTCATCCTGGCCAGGTACCATACCGGGACCGCGCCGGCGTCGGCGCCGGGCTCATCGGAGTAGTAGCTGATTTCATGAATAACATCGACTAGATCGCCGACGTCGTACATATCCAGCTCCGTATGCCGTGTCCCATAGTGTGCACTTATCGAGCGCAGGTATTGCGTCTCGTCGAACGATTTTCCGCGGAAGGTGATAGAGAATGTTCGTAGGGGAGAAGAGCTGATCTGGGCAGCGTAGTGCGTGATGGTGGAGGAATCAAGTCCGCCGCTCAACCAAATCGCCATGGGGACATCGGACGGGATTTGCTCCGCAATGGACTGGCGCAGAAGCGAGTCTAGTTCTTCTGTCGCTTCTTCGAGGCTGCACGGTACTTTCCCAATGCGCATGGGAGCAAGGTAAGATCGGATCGCAATTTTCCCTCGCTGCCACTCCAGCATATGCCCGGGCAAGAGCTTGCTGTTGCCTTCGATCAATGTGAGGGGACTAGGCACATAATTCAAGCTCAGGAAATAGTTAAGACCCTTTAAGTCGATCCGGCGTGGCACTCCCGGGTGGGCAAGGATGCACTTCATCTCCGAGCCGAAGAATATTTCGCCCTCCTGGATGCGGTAATAGAGGGGCTTGATCCCTATTCGGTCACGGACCAAAATCAGGCGTTGCTCTGGTTCGATCCACACCGCGGCGGCAAACATGCCGCGAAGTCGGTGGAAGCAGGAATCCCCACATTCCAGAAAGGCATTCAGAACCACCTCTGTGTCGCAA
>JBOGMA010000442.1:0-4526 GCA_050746465.1 Acidobacteriaceae bacterium | reverse complement strand
CGGCCTGGGAGAAGTTCCTTGATAAATCGGACTTGCCACCGCTGTTGACTATTGCGCTAGCCCATTATCAGTTTGAAGCCATCCACCCATTCCTCGATGGCAACGGTCGCGTGGGACGCTTGCTTATCACATTGTTTTTGATCGAAAAGAAAATTCTTCCGACTCCATTGCTCTATCTATCCGCGTTCTTTGAAGCAACCCGTCGAGACTACTACGACAGCTTGCGTGCCGTGAGCCGACGCGGTGCATGGCAAGATTGGCTGGAATACTTTTTACAGGGAATCGCACGTATGTCCGAAGATGCGTTGAGTCGGGCCACACGCACCAATGATTTGCTTGCTGAATGGCGAGGGCGGTTAGCTGGCCAATCGACGAATGCTCCGTTGCGGGTGGTTGATCTCCTTGTGGCAAATCCGTTTATTACGACCACTGTCGCTGCTGGTCAATTAAAGCTGGTATTTACGACGGCGCGACGCGCTATTGAACGGCTTGCACAGATTGGACTGGTGCAGCAGGTTTCCGACTCGAAGCGTAACCGGATTTATTGCGCGCGGGCGCTGCTCGACATCCTCGAAGAACCGGCGCAACTCACCCCTTCGAGTGCCGAATAAATCGGAAGCTGGGCGGAATATGGGATTTCGGCTCTGAGTTGCATTAGTCAAAATCTCAACTTCAAAACGGCTAAGTTTTCGGGTTTTGGATCACGATCACCCCCGCTCTCTCGATAACGGATCGCAGGGTGGCGTCAATAGCGTGATCAGAAATACACCACAAATTGTGGCGATCAGCATTCACCAGAAATAGATAGCCTGGACATCGACAGAAGTTGGGATATCGTTGATGGTCTTTGTATGTAGCACGACCTGCATATTCATATTCTCCCATCCGGGCGGAGCAGTTTGTAATAGCTTCTCAATCTGTCGCGGATCGCTCACAAAATCAGCGGTAGCCTGGTTGCTGGATGAGGCTACCCCCGCGATAGAGAGAACAAAGCTGCCTGTCGGAGAGCGTACGAGGCGGGAAAGAACAGCGTAATCATCGCCCTGCCCATTCGCCTCATCTCCCTTCCATTGCCAAGTTTTTGACTTGTCGTGGTTATCGACCACCCTGTCCCCCTGCTCAAGCGTGTAGCGGAGATGACGAGTAATCTGCATTGCCCATGCATTACTGAACCCGCCAATCAGGATCACCGGAGAAGACTCCAAGTCAGTGATGTTGATATCATTACCATACCGCAGATCATACTTTCTCCCTAGCTTCGCCAGCATCGACGTCATGCGCGACGCAGCCGCCACATCGCCGAATCCAATTAGCTTATCAGTAGGAACGAGGTCACTCTCTGGAATGCTCTCGGAAGGCTGAAGATCGATAAAGAAATCCAGACCTGGATTCTGTAATTGATGTTGACGTTTATAGTTCTCCAGATAATTTCTCGATAAGCGATAAGAAGCATTCGCGCCGATGTAAATAACGACGGGCTTCGAGTTGCTGGAGAGCGGCGCCCAAAATTGCATAAAAGGAGTCACGCGCGTCTGGTTGTGCCAAGACCGAAGCATTAGCGAGCCACCCGTGACAGTGATAACAATTAGCAGTGCGATCAATGACGTCCAAGACTTGAGGGGATACCGTCTGCCGATGGGCTTATCTGGTCCTTTTTCCGGAGTTGCCACTGACCCGTTGATCGTGGGGGCAGGCGGTTCCGGAAAATCGGCCGTCCTCTCACGCTTCTCAGAGACGCCGTCACTCCACTCCGCATCTGGCGACGGCAGGCTATAGGAAAAGACCACCCTGTAGGCCCCCTTTGGAATCGAGATCTGAACCGCAGCTTTGTCTGGATGGTCAAAGTAATACTGCGCGAGCCGCTTTCTAACCTCTGCCACGCGAGCTCGAACTACCGGGTCATTCCCGGTGTCGTAATCTGGAGATCTTCCAAAGACAGTTGCCCCGATGACGCGTTCACGCAGCAGCTCGTCCTGTTCGGCAAAACTGAAATCTACGACGTAACGGAGGAGGATCTGGCATTGCTTGCTTGACTGGAAAACGGAACTCGCGAGGATATCGCTCAGTGCATCCTCAATGAGCTTCGCCGCGATTTCGGGTGGTGGAGTTTCCACTCTGTCCCTCAAGCATCGTTTTATACACCGCCTCATGGTCTTTTGCCATCGCGGGGGGTACAGTACTTCACTCCCGATTCCGTCCTCAGACCGCAGGAAGGTACTGTACGTTCATTCAACTCTATCATCTTATGTAGTTTAGGTGTCGTTGCGTCAGCGAACCGTAATCCACCTTACAAACCCGGCTGCGATTGGACTAGCAATAGTTTGGCTCAATTCAAATCGTTTTTGAAGCCACGAGAAATCGTGAACTGGAGGCTGGCATATGACCGACGTCAAAACGAGACCAACTCAAATCAACTTTAAAGTCAACGGGACACATGCGTGGTACGGGGATTTGGGCGTCAAATTGCTGTTGCTTGCCCTTCTTGTCACATGTGGACTCGGAATGTCCAAGTCCGCGGATTGTCAAACACTTTACGGATCCATTACCGGCAGCGTGACCGATTCGACCGGAGCAGCGGTCCCCGACGCTACGGTAACTGCGACCCAGATAGAGACAAACGCAAGCCGAACCGAAACTACGAACGGGAGCGGCGACTATACCCTCTTGAGCGTCCCCCCTGGAACCTACCGTATTGTTATTACGCGGCCCGGGTTTGCAGTTTTTCAGACTCAAAACGTAACTGTGAGACTCAACGCGGTTGCACGCGTAAACGCAACCCTTGGAGTCGGCGCAACGAAACAAAGCGTCACGGTTTCTGCTGAGACGGCTGAACTGCAAACCGACCGGTCGGATGTGAACGCAGAGATTCCGTCTATGGACTTCGAGGACCTGCCGCAGCCAACTCGTACCTTCGAAGGGCTGCTTGGCGGTGTGGCCGGGGTGGGTACGCCAACAGCCATTATCATGCAAACTAATAACCCCGAGCGATCGATGATACTCGAGGCGAATGGAACCAGCTCTAGTGCTACCCAGGTTCGCGTTGAGGGAGTTCCCACGACCGACCCTTGGGTGCCTTATGGCACATCCCTGGTTCCCTCTGTGGAAGACATTCAGACAGTGAGTATGGTCACTGGGAGTGCACAGGCAGATCAGACGTTGGCCAGCGGCGCCACGATCAACGTTCAATTGAAGAGTGGTACGAACCATTTTCATGGCGAACTCTACTGGTTTCATAATGACAACCTATTCGCCGCGGCACCATACTTTTCCACCCCCGGCTCTCCACTGCCGCCGAATCTCGACAACGATTTGGGTGGAACGCTGGGAGGTCCAATCCTCAAGAATAGGCTTTTCTTCTTTGCGAGCTATGAAGGGGATTTCCAGCACTCAAGTTACGTCAGCACCGCCACCATACCAACCGCGGCAATGCTGGGCGGAGACTTCACGGCTACGAACACGATTATTTATGATCCCAACACCGGAAATTCGGACGGCACTGGGAAACTTTCGTTCCTTCAGGAAACGGGAAACAATGCGATCCCCGCAAGCCGAATCAACTCAAACATAAAGCCCCTCCTGACTCTCATCTCGCAACTTAAGCCGACAAACAGCGCGTTCACGAGCAACCTGGTCGGAGTCATAGGAACTCCGCAAACCCTCCAGAAAATCGATACGAAACTCGATTGGAATGCAACAAAGAAGTTAAGAGTGACGGGGCGCTTCAACGTGCATCCCTATAAAATACTCTCAGTGCCGAACAGCCTTGGGGATGCACTTAACCAGGGAGATCCTTATAACTCGAGCGGAGATACCTATGCGACTACGATTGCAGCGACCTATGTAGCCTCGCCGCACTTTCTCATCGATGGTTCATGGGGCTTTACGCGGACAATCCAAAAGATTATCCCGTTCTACGACAACGTCAAATATGGCGCCGACACGATGCACATCGCCGGTGTCAACCTGCCCGCGCTTCCTTACGGTGGCGGCATGCCCCAATTCAATATCAATGGCTATAGCGGATATGGCTACCAATACCCATACCTGAAGTACAACGATCCCATAATAAGCTATGCCGCGAACGCGACCTGGACCAGAGGGAACCACAGCATCAAATTCGGGACCAATATAAACCAAGAGCACATGAACCACAACGAGGTTTCTCCTGATAGTCTCAACTTTGGCGGGAACGCCACAACTCTGAATGGCGGAGCGCAGGCGAACCAATTCAACGGCTTTGCTTCGCTCCTACTGGGGCTGCCGGATTCCTGGAACAACAGCTTTCAGCCGTTTAAGGTCAGCAGTTTACGTAGCTGGCAATTCAGTATATATGCAGCTGACACTTGGCAGTTAAGTAAGAAAATGACTCTTACCTACGGGACCGGCTGGACGTACTTGCCTCTCCCCACCCACGGCAACTATGGGCTGGAAAATTATAATCTGTCTACCAATGTCTACGAGGTATGCGGCTTCGGAGGCATCCCGAGAAACTGCGGTATCGATGTTGGGAAGGGCCAGCTCAGTCC
>JBOGMA010000441.1:0-2630 GCA_050746465.1 Acidobacteriaceae bacterium | reverse complement strand
CTGCATCACGTGGCGGTGCTGCTGGGCCTGGGCGCCGGTGCAGTTTGCCCGTGGCTTGCGCTGGAAACAGGGCGCAACCTGAATGCGGAAAATGGCGAAGCGAACCTGCTGCACGCCTTCGATCTGGGACTCGCGAAAATCATGTCGAAGATGGGCATTTCCGTGGTGGACAGCTATCGCGGCGCGCATTTGTTCGACTCGCTGGGCCTCAGCCACGAGGTGGTGGACCGCTGCTTCTACGGCATTCCCGCGCCGATTGGAGGCGTCGGCTTTGCTGAACTTGACGCTCATCTGCGCCAGACTTGGACTCCGGCCGAATCTGAAAGTGAATCGGGCGACGCGCCCGCGCCGGTGACGACCGCTGCAAAGGACCTGCCTGACTATGGTTGGATCCGCTTCCGCAAGGCTGAGAAGGCGGAGCCGCATGCCTGGCAGCCTACCACCGTCAAGGCTCTGCAGACTGTGTCCGGGACCGCGCGCGGCGTTTTGGCGGTATCAGAACCCGGTTCGGCGTGGGCAGCCTTCTCGACGCAGGCCGTGGAAAAGCATCCGATGGTGCTGCGCGACTTGCTTGAGATTCGGCCCGCCGGCGATCCGCTGGCCGTGGATCAGGTGGCACCGCCGTCGAGCATGTACAAGCGCTTCATCGCCAGCGCCATGTCGCTCGGCTCGCTCAGCCCGGAAGCCCACCAGACCATCACCGCCGCAATGAACCTGCTCGGCGCGCGCTCCAATACCGGCGAAGGAGGCGAAGACCCTGCGGTCTATCAGCCCGACGTGAACCTCGACCTCGTCGGCCGACCCACTCCCTCCTACCTGCTGAACAACAAGGTCAAGCAGGTGGCCTCAGGACGTTTCGGAGTCACCGCCGAGTACCTGATGCACGCCGAAGAAATTGAAATCAAAATCGCGCAGGGTTCCAAGCCCGGCGAAGGCGGCCAGTTGCCCAGCCACAAGGTCACGGAACTCATCGCCCGCCTGCGCCACGCGCAACCCGGCGTGCAGCTCATCAGCCCGCCGCCGCATCACGACATCTACTCCATCGAAGACCTCGCGCAGCTTATCTACGACCTCAAGCGCGTGAATCCCAAGGCCGCCGTCGGAGTCAAGCTCGTCTCCGAATGTGGCGTTGGCACCGTAGCCGCTGGCGTCGCCAAGGCCTACGCCGACTACATCGTCATCGCCGGCAACAACGGCGGAACCGGAGCATCGCCGCTCTCCAGCATCAAGTACGCGGGCAATCCATGGGAGCTTGGCCTTGCCGAAGCACAGCAGGTTCTCCTCGCCAATGGTCTTCGTGGCCGTATACGTTTGCGCTGCGATGGTGGCTTGCGAACCGCGCGCGACATCCTGATTGCCGCGCTGCTCGGCGCCGATGAGTACGCCATGGGGACCGCCGTTCTCGTAGCCATCGGCTGCGACATGGCCCGCCAATGCCATCTCAACACCTGCCCCACCGGAATCGCCACGCAGCGTCCCGAGCTCCGCGCCAAATTCCGCGGACGCCCCGAGCATCTCGTTCGCTTCTACGAAGAGCTTGCGCGCGATCTCCAGTCGCTCCTCGCGCAATATGGCTTCGCTTCGCTCAGCCAGGCAATCGGACGTACCGATCTGCTCGAACAGGTCCGCCACGACGGCGCGCTCGATCTGTCTTCCATGCTCGCCGCTCCCACCGGCGGCAATGTCCAATGGCAAGGCAAGCGCAACGCCCGCCCCTCGTCGCATGTTCCCATTGACGACGCATGGGTCGAACCCGCGCTCGCCGCATACCGTGCGGGAGAGAATTTCACTCACGACGCGCTCATCTCCAACGAAGATCGCACCCTGGGTGCGCGCCTCGCCGGCGACCTCGCGCTGCTCATCACCAACGGAACCCGCACCGATGCGCAACTCACCTTTAAACTGAGCGGCATCGCCGGCCAGTCCTTCGGAGCCTTCGCCGCCCCCGGCATGCAACTCGTGCTCAAAGGCCTCGCCAACGACTTCGTTGGCAAAGGCCTCTCCGGTGGCGAAATCATTCTCCGAGGCGAAGGCCGCGCCGCCCTCCAATCCGAGTTGCACGTCATCCTCGGCAACGTCGCGCTCTACGGGGCCACCAGCGGCGCGCTCTTTGCCGCCGGACGCGCAGGCGAGCGTTTCGCCGTCCGCAACTCCGGAGCACTCGCGATCGTCGAAGGCGTAGGCGATCACGGCTGCGAGTATATGACTGGCGGCCTCGCCGTCATTCTCGGCGCAACCGGCTTCAACTTCGGAGCGGGCATGACCGGCGGTCTCGCCTGGGTTTTCGATGAAGACGGCAGCTTCCTCGAGAAGCAGCTCTACCATCCCGCCTTCCTCAATCCTGAGCCATACGAAAGCCTGGACGCCGAAGCCAAAGCTGCAATCCAGGGCCTCGTCCAACTCCACGCCGAGAAGACAGCCAGCACGCGCGCCTACTGGCTGCTCTCAAAGTGGGACGAACTCGCCCCCAAATTCATCCGCCTCACCCCCAAGCCTCAGTAACGGGTCAAGGAGCGGTTGAAGTTTCCTTCAGCCGCTCCTCAATCTTCTAATAGTTGCGGCTGCGCCCTCGAATCGTCTACTGTTAATTCGCCGTGCCTTACCTTCAAACGCTCAACGATATCTTCTTC
>JBOGMA010000440.1:0-11517 GCA_050746465.1 Acidobacteriaceae bacterium | reverse complement strand
GAATATTTTGAGGGGCTGGCGGCGGAGCATCCGAATTTCCACTACCTCTCCAGCCTGAGCCGTGCGCATGAGGACTGGAAGGGCCTTCGAGGATATGTGCAGGACCATGTCTCCGAGTTGCTGAAAGCGCGGCGGAACGGGCATCGCCCCGTCGAGGTTCCAGCGGGAGAGCTGGCGGTCTTCGATATTCATGCCTACATTTGCGGGCTGAATAACATGGTGTCGGCGAACCGCGACCGGCTCGTGGAGGGTGGCTGGCACAAGAAGCAGGTAGTCTTCGAGCGCTACGACTGACTCCGCGTCAGGGCGGAACGCGGCTCGCCGCCATCGCAACATCGGCGTTTTGGGCCGCTCCCGTTGGTCGCGGGAGGTGGCTATTTTCCATTTTCAAAGAAGTGCTTTGAGGGTACGGCGCGCAGCCGTTCGGCTGCGCCTTCGGGCGTGATGTCGCGCTGGGGCATTCCGAGCATTTCGAATCCGACCATGAATTTACGTACCGTGGCGGAGCGGAGCAGCGGCGGATAGAAGTGGGCGTGGAAGTGCCATTCGGGATGGGCCTCGCCGTCAGCGGGAGTCTGGTGGAAGCCCATGGTGTAGGGGAAGCTAGTTTCGAACAAGTTGTCGTAGCGGGTGGTGGTCTGCTTCAGGATGTCAGCGAGGGAGGCCTTCTCGGGGTCGGTGAATTCGGGCAGTGATCCGATGTGGCGCCTGGAAAGGACGAGGGCCTCAAACGGCCATACGGCCCACCACGGAACAACTGCAAGAAAATCTTGGTTTTGGCAGATGATACGGGTTTGTTCTTTAAGTTCTACTTTAAGATAATCGCAGAGCAGGCAACTGTGGCTTTCGGCGTGGTAGGCGCGGAGGGATTCAGTTTCCTGAGCGGGCTCGTCGGGGACGTGTTCGGTAGCCCAGATCTGGCAATGGGGGTGGGGATTGCTGGCGCCCATCATGGCTCCGCGGTTCTCGAAGATCTGGATGTAGCGGAGGTCGGGCTGGCGGCTGAGTTCTTCGTATTCAGCGGTCCAGGCATCGACGACTTTGCGGATGTCGGGGAGCGCCATGCGGGCGAGGGTGAGGCTGTGGTCGGGGTGAAAGCAGATGACCTTGCAGCGTCCGCGCTCGCGCTCGGCACGAAGCAGCGGGGAGTCGGTGGGTTCGGGCGGGGGCGAGTCGGGCAGAAGCGCCGCGTAGTCATTGTCGAAGATGAAGACGCTTTCATATACGGGCGTAATGTGTCCGCCGGCGCGCTTGTTGCCGGGGCAAAGGTAGCAGTTCGGGTCGTAGTGGACATCGGAAAAGCCCGAGGACTGGTTGACCTCGCCCTGCCAGGGACGCTGGGTGCGATGCGGAGAGACCAGGACCCATTGACGGCGGAGTGGGTTGTAGCGGCGATGCGGGAATTGCGAAGCGGAAGACAAAATGTGGCTATCCTTTCAGCCGGGATTTTCTCGTGCGGAGCGGATGCAGCGGCTCGGTCCCTTCCAGAATATCGTGTGGGTCGGAATTGGGCTGAGGGGCATCGATTACCATGGAATGCATTGCGCCGGGGCTTTGCGCCAGGGCGATTGCGCCATGACTGAGAAGATCGACGGACAACTTGAGCGGCTGCTGGAAACGCATTCCATTGTGTCCATGCAGGACGGATGGACGGAGGAGTGGCATCGCGAGCAGCCTGACGGGACGTTTTCCGATAACTTTGCCGGAGTGGTCCAGGCGCAGCATTACGCCAACTTCGAGCTATGGCATCTGGAGGATGAGGCTCGGACCCCGGGTGCGGCTGACCGCGAAATCGCGGAAGTGAAGCGCGGAGTGGACCGCGTGAACCAGCGGCGCAACGACTTGATGGAGCGCTGCGATGGGCTGCTGCTGGAGTCGCTTCAGGCGCGAGCGTTACCGAAGGCGGATGCCTCGCTGCATTCGGAGACTCCGGGAATGATTCTGGACCGGCTTTCAATTTTGGCGCTGAAGATTTTTCACACCCGTGCGGAGGTCCAGCGCGAGGATGTGCCGGAGGGTCATGGGGAGCGGAATCGGGAGCGGCTGCGGCTGCTTGAGGAGCAGCGGAGCGACCTGGCGGGATGCCTGGATGATTTGTGGAAGAAAGTCCTGAGCGGCGAGCGGCGGTTTAAGCTCTATCGACAGTTGAAGATGTACAACGATCCATCGCTGAATCCGGCTGTGTATAAGAAGATGGTTCGCTGATGACGAGTAGGGCGCGAGGCGGAATCGCTGTATCATAGAAATTTCACGGGCAATGACTCCTGTTTCCTCCAGTTCTGTAGTGCCTGCTGCTGAGGCTCCCCTTGTGGGGGCGCCGGAAACGCAGAGCCAATCGCGGGTCCATGTTCCGCTTGCCGGAGCGACAGCGACCTGGATTTCCGACTATCGGATGTTGTTTAAGGACCGCGTAACGGCGCTGGTTGTGATGACGGCGTGGGCCGGCTACTACCTGGGGTCGATGCAGTCGGGCATCAGCAGCGTGCAGCCGGAGTTGATTTCGGCGCTGCTGGGGATTGGGATTGTGTCGGCTGGTTCGGCAGCGCTGAATGAGTGCCTGGAGCGGAAGCTCGATGCGAAGATGATCCGCACGACCAACCGTCCGATGGCCGCCGGAAGGATGAGCCTGGCGCACGGGATTGTGGTGGGCCTGGCGGCGATTGTGCTGGGGTCGCTGTGGCTGACGTATTCGACCAACGTGATTACGGGCACGCTCACGCTGATTACCGCATTCACTTATGTGGCGATATACACGCCGCTGAAGCGGCATACGACACTGGCGACGTTCATCGGAGCGTTTCCGGGGGCGATGCCTCCGCTGCTGGGCTGGACAGCGGTGCGGGGTCGGATTGAATGGCCGGCGGTGGCGCTGTTTGCGATTCTTTTCGTGTGGCAGTTCCCGCATTTTATGGCGATTTCCTGGATGTATCGTGAGGACTATGGGCGCGCCGGGATCAAGATGCTGCCGGTGGTGCAGCCTGATGGATGGTCCACGGTACTGGAGGCGATAACTTACGCGGTATTGATGATTCCGGTGAGCCTGCTGCCGGTCTACCTGCACATGGCGGGGATGGTTTACGGGGTGACGGCGGGGGTTTTGGGGCTGGTTTATCTTGCGTACACGATCCGGTTTGGAAGAATTACGCGGGCGCGATCGAGGATTGAGTCGAAGATGTATGCGCGGGACCTGCTGAAGGTGAGCGTGATCTATTTGCCGGTACTGCTGACCGTGCTGATGTTGAACGCAAAGGGGCGGTGACATGCCGGTTTCGCAGGCTGCTCCAGAGTCGAACAAAACCGCGATAGCGGGGATGATTGCGCTGAGCGCGGCGGCGACGGCGTTTCTGTTCTGGCTGATTTATGTGCATACGGCTCCGCGGGCGTTCGCAGACCGGCTGCTTTTTCTTCCGGCTCTGGACGCGCTGATGAATGGGCTGGCGGGAATTTGCCTGATCGCCGGGTTCTACTTCATTCGGCGGCGGAACATTCGGGCGCATCGGCGGTCGATGATTACGGCGCTGGTCTTCTCGTGTATTTTTCTGGTTGTGTATACGACGAACCACGCGCTGCACGGGGACGTGCTTTACCAGGGCGTGGGGCTGATGCGGACGGTGTATTTTTCGGTTCTCATCAGTCATATCGTTCTATGCACGGTGGCTCTGCCGATGGTGCTGATTACGTTTTTCTTTTCGCTGACCGGCCGTTTTCCGCAGCATAAGAAAATTGCGCGGTTCACGCTTCCCATCTGGTTGTATGTTTCAATTACGGGCGTGGCGGTGTTTGCCATGCTGCACGCGGGGGCGAGGTGACGGGTATGCGCCAGCGGAATGACGGAACCAGAGAACTGTTGCAAACAGGCGTGGGAACGCTTGTGGCGGGAGTGCTGGCGGCATTGCTTGCTTCCACGGTTTTTGGCGGAATAGGGCCTCATGGGCCACACACGAATCCTGGCTGGATCGCGGTTATGATCGCGATGATGTGCCTGCCATTCGGGTCACTGGCGTTTGTGCTGGGGGTGGCGAAGTGGCTGCGCAATCGTCGTATGGCGGATGCGCATGACCAAAGTTCAGAGCTGCCTTTAACCCCTGTTTCCCGAGATGGAAAGTCCCTGTTATCCTTCTCAGAACACTCCATGGAGCGTCGCGGCGATGGCAAAGAGCGTCAATAAAGTTATTCTTCTCGGAAACGTAGGCAAGGACCCGGAGATTCGGGCAACGGGCAGCGGAACGATGGTGGCTACTTTTAGCCTGGCGACGACTGACCGAACCAAAGATCAGGCAGGCAACTGGACCGACCGGACGGAGTGGCACAATCTGGTCGCCTTTCAACGCACCGCGGAGATTATTCGCGACTACGTGAAGAAGGGCTCCAAGCTTTACGTTGAGGGTAAGATCCAGACTCGCTCATGGGACGACAAGAATACAGGCGAGAAGAAGTACCGGACAGAGATTATTGTGAATGATATTTCGCTGCTTTCCGGCCGTGGGGAAGGCGAGAGCGGCGGATATAACAGGAGCAGCAGCACGTCCTACGACCAGCGCCCGCCGGCTCAGACGGATGATCTGGTGCAATCGACGGAAATTACGGACGACGATATTCCTTTCTGACGGGCACCATGACATTGGCAGGAATGAAATAGCGGTACGCCTCTCATTGAGAGGCGTACCGCTGTTTGTTTGCGTGGGCCTGGAATCGCAGACGTTATAGGTCGATGAGCTTGGGTCATTCCGAACGGAGGCTCTGCATTGGATCCACTGCCGCCGCTTGCCACGCGGGGAGCATCGCCGCCATGAGCGCGACCGCAGTGAGGATAAGAAGAGTGCCGAGCACGACGCCCAACTGCAGGGACGAGGTGTCGTATAGAAATCGACGAATGAATGTGGAGGTTATTGCGACGAGCACGGCGCCCGCCAGCGCTCCCGTCAGCAGCATAAAAAGCGCGTCGCGCAGGATCAGTATAAGTATTCGCCCGCGGCTGGCTCCGAGCGCGAGACGCACGCCAATTTCAGGCCGACGTTGCTGAACCCACAATGCCAGCACTCCAAAAAGTCCGATCCCACTCAACAGCAGGGCAACGCCAGCGAAGATTCCGCTAAGGCGAGCAATGAGGCGCTCGCTGCCGATGGATTGATCGACCTGCTCGGAGAGAGGCAGAAAAGTCATATATCCGGTATTGGGAGCAAAACGGGCGAGCGCGGCCCGATACGCGCTGATGGCGTCCCTTGGGTTCTGACTACGGATAAAGAAAACCAGGTTGTTGCTATAGGAGCCACGCGCGACGGTGGAGGCTGATGCGGGGAAGTAGACGGCGGGCGGCGCCGGGTCGCGCAGCGAAGAATAGCGCGCGTTCTCGACGATGCCGACCACCCTGCACACCGTTGTGAAGGTGCCAATCTCACCGTTCTCTTTAGACATTAGTGCTTTGATGGAATCGCCCAGCGGCCGCGCCCCGGGAAAAAGGAGGCTGGCGGCGGCCTCGTTGAGGATACAGGTGGAGCGGTCGTGATCCGCGCGGGTGAAATCGCGCCCGGCCAGTACGCGCGTGCGCATGGTGGCGAAGTAGCCATCGCCGACGTCGTTCCAGGCAATCGAGTGAACGTCCTGGGCATGCGCGAAGCTGCTGGCGTTGAGTTTGGGTGCGACGCCTGTGAGCGGCGTGACCCAAGTAAATGAGGCCGCCCGCACCCCCGGCGATGAGCGCAGAGCATCCGTCATGGAGTAGTAGAGCTGCATAATTTCGTCCGGGCTCTTTTTGAGCGCCTGGAACTGCGCACAGACTTCTATCACGTGCCTGGGGTTGAAACCTTTGACATTGCTGCGGAGACGCACCAGCGTGTGCATGAAGAGCCCCGAGCTGAAGACCAGCGCCAATGCCAGTGCGAACTGCGCTGGAACGAAGATTCGCTGGCGCAACATGTGATGGCGTGCATTGGTTCCTTTATTTTTGAGTACAGCGGCGGGCGAGACGTTTCCCGCCAGCCACGCCGGCGCCGTGCCAAAGAGCAGCGCTGTCAGCAACGCAAAGGCGGCGGTAATGAGCAGCACTGTTGCATCAGGCTGCAGTTGGATTGGAGCGGTGGAACCGGCTGGGGTAAAGAATCCGGAGATGGCGCGCACGCTGGCCCATGCCAGGCCAGCGGCGCAGATGGCTCCAAGGAGCGCAAGCAGGAGGGATTCCACCAGGCACTGACGCAGGATGCGGCTTCGGCTGGCTCCCAGCGCCGAACGAACAGCAAATTCCTGCCGGCGCGAATGCACTCTGGCCATTTGGAGGCCGGCAAGATTTACGCAGCAGAGCAGGAGGACCGCAAGGGCAATGCTCTGGATGAGCAGCAGTGGTTTGGCGTAATTTTCAGCGATCTCGGAGAAGCCGCGGCGCGCGGATTCGGCCGCCAGACGAGCTTTGCGAAACTCCGGCTCATGCCGCACTCGCTGGGGCTCCAAGGCACGCAACGATGGACTCATTGCCGCAAGCCCTGCGTTGAGGGCGTTCAGAGTCGTCCCGGGATCGAGACGCGCCACAGCGAGCACGGCAAGATTTTCCGGGTGGAGAAACGGATCCTGTCGCGGGCTCGCTGCCAATGCGGATAGAAAATGCAGGGGGAGATACAGCTTCTGGGTCTCGCCGACATACAGGCCATGAAAATCAGGCGGCAATACACCTACAACGACAGCGGGCTGTCCGGATATATGGATATGACGGCCTGCGACAGCGGGATCGGCGTGGAAGTTCGACAGCCAGAAACCATAGTCCAGAACGACTGGCCAGCCACCCGCGGGACCGCCCGGCACGTCGTCGCCGGTTGTCAGAAGCCGGCCCAGCACGGGCCTGACACCCAACATGGAAAGTGCATTTCCTGTAACCAGATCAGCGCCGACTGAGCGGAGGGTATCCTGGTCATCCGGCACCGTCACCATGCTGCCGCTCCAGCCCGCCAGTCCCGATACTCCGCGCAACCTTTGTTGCAGCACTTTCATCACCGGCCAGAATTGGACGGCGAGGAACCGGGGCACGTCCGGGCCGTGGTAACCGATGGTCACTAATTGATCGGGGCTCCGCACGGGCAGCGAACGGAGCATGGCATCGTTGATGACCGTAAAGACGGCGCTGTTGGCGCCCACTCCGAGCGCCAGGGTCAGAACGGCAGTGAATGTGTACCCTGGGGATTTGCGTAGTTGCCGCAGCGCAAAGCTTATGTCGCGCGCCAGTGTTTCCAGCCACGGAAGCGTGCTCCGTTCCCGCAATTTCTGCCGCGTCTGCTCCATTCCGCCCAGCCGGATCAGCGCCTGGCGCTGGGCCTCTCGGGGCGTCATCCCCGCGCGTACATTGTCTTCGATGTGCATTGCGAGGTGGCTTTCCAACTCACGGCCGATCTCCGCCGCCGCGCGTTTCCCACCGAAAATACCGCATGTCCGCACCCACAACGCTCGTAGCTTCCTCATCGCGCCTCCCTGTCAGGATTCAGGAGTTGGCTCCAAAAATCGCGCCATAATGGCTGTCGCCTGCTTCCATTCCCGCATGGCTCGTTCCACCTGCTTGTGCCCCGTGCGCGTCAGGCGGTAGAACTTCGCTTTGCGGTTGTTCTCTGACACGCCCCATTCCGCCGCGATTACACCCTCCTGCTCCAACTTCAACAGCGCCGGATATAACGTTCCATAGTTCAGCGAGAGCGCGCGTCCGCTGATTTGCTCGATACGCCGCGCGATTCCATAACCGTGCTGCGGTCCAGTCGTCTCTAGTGTCTTCAGCACCATGAGGGCCAATGTGCCCTGCCAGACGTCCGTCTTATCGCTCACAAATACTCCTCTAGGATTCCTATAGATAGCATGATCTTCTATGGGTATGCAATATAAGAGAGTGGGAGTACATCGACAACTAAAGGAGTAAACGATTCAACCGAGCGATCTGTTTGAAGGGATTCCAGATAACCCAATGCATTTCCTGAGGTTCCAATCAATTGGGAACCTCGGGGGAATCGCATGGCTATTCTTCTGCTTATTGCAGGGTTGATTTTGATCGGCATCGTATTGCTACTGGTTGGAAAGTCGGGACGGGCGCGAAGGGCATCTTCACCGGATCGCTTCAGTCACGTTGGGCCGGGCGAGGTGAAGCGGGAAAAGCCGCGTGCTTCCGGGCTGGATTGATGTCCTGGAGCGCAATTGGCGCGGTAGTTTCCCGGGTTTGCGAGCCGCCTGCGCGATAAAGCGCTCGCGTGGAAGATTCGCCCGAGTGTGGCTGCGGCGCGGCGATGAACGGAAATAGGGGTGGCCCGGAGTTCTGAGCTTAGCTTCTAGAAAAACGGTTTATCTGGTATCGCCCCGAAAGAAATATTCAAAACTACGGACGCGGCGTGTTACAACTTCGGCTATGAGCAAGGCAAAGTCGCCTGAGGCCGGGCCGATCAATCTGAAGCAACTTTCGCAGCTATTACAACTATCACAAACGACCATTTCGCTGGTGCTGAACGATTCTCCGGCCGCGAGATCGATTCCGGCGCATACTCGCGAGCGCGTTTTTGAAGCTGCGCGTAAGTATCATTATCGGCCAAATTATTTTGCACGGTCGCTTAGGCGAAGCCGCAGCATGTCAGTAGGCGTGATTGCTCCGGACCTGAGCGAAGGGTACTTTACGCTGGTGATGCGCGGGGTGGAGGAGACCCTGCTGCTCTCGCATTATTTTTATTTCACAGCGAACCACTATTGGGACCCTGAACTGATGCAGCAATATCCGCGATTGCTGATGGAGCGCGCGGTGGACGGATTTTTGCTGCTGAATACGCCGGCCACAGTGCGGACGCCGCTTCCGGTAGTTTCGATTTCAGCGCATACCCGGCTTCCGGGCGTGAGCGACATCGTTCTGGATCACGGGAAAGCGGCGGAACTGGCGTTGACGCATCTCCATGAGCTTGGCCATCGCAAAATCGCGTTCATGAAGGGGCCGGAAATTATTCCTGATACGGAGCACCGCTGGAACAGCGTTGTGGAAACAGCGGAGCAATTGAAGATTGACGTGAATCCGGAACTCTGCCTGCAACTGGCGGCGGATAGTTTCTCGCCTGAGGTCGGGTATGTTCCGATGAAGGCGCTGCTGGAAAAGCGGCGGGATTTTACGGCTATCTTCTGCTTCAACGATATTGCGGCCATCGGAGTGATTCGCGCGATTCATGACGCAGGGCTGCGTGTTCCGGAAGATATTTCCGTGATCGGGTTTGATGACATTATCAGCGCCGCATATCAAAAGCCGAGTCTGACGACGGTGCGCCAGCCGCTGCGCGAGATGGGGAGCATGGGTGCGCGAATGCTGCTCGCTGCGATTGCCAATCCTGAAGCGAAGACGCCCAGAGAGACGATGATGGAGCCGGAACTGATTGTCCGCGAGTCTACAGCGGCGGTGAACACGCTGAAGAAACAGGCCTAGCAGCGCCAACTTATAATTCAATAGAACCGATGTCTGATCCGCAATCAATACGGCGTATTGTGCTCACTGGCTTTATGGGAGCGGGAAAGTCAACGGTCGGCCCGCTCCTTGCGCAGCAACTGGATTGGGAATTTGCGGACGCCGATGACGCGATTGAGCTCCGTGCGGGCAAGAAGGTGCCGCAAATTTTTGCGCAGGACGGAGAGGCGGCTTTTCGAGCGATTGAGGCTGAAGCAATTCGAGACTGCTGCCGGAGGGAAAACCTGGTGCTGGCGCTGGGCGGAGGCGCGCTCGAAACCGGGTCCACTCGCGAACTGCTTGCAGGCCTAGAAGCAACGTGCGTAGTTTTTCTGGACGCGCCTCTGGGGGTTCTGGTTGAGCGCTGTCTGGCTCAGACGAATGCGGCGGAGAGGCCGGTTCTGGCGGACAGAGAGAAGTTGCTGGGGCGATTCAAGGGCAGACTTGCCCACTATCGAAATGCTGATGTGACGATTGCGACCGCAGACCTCTCGCCGGCGGAAGTTGTGGACCGCATCCTCAGCGAAATACGGATGCCGAGCTGCAAATGAGTGTTGCGCGAGCGCCGCAGGCTTCCAACTTATTTTTCAGAATTGAGTTTGAGCAGGCGCATGACTGCGCGCTCCTCGTATTCCATTGACGAACGCGCAGCGCTGCGGTGGCTGCCTTTTCGGAATTGCTTTGCCATTACTCCGTGGAGATAGCAGTCGATCACGGTGGGATGGACGTAGCATTTTCGGCAGACCGCGCGCGTGTTTCCAAGCTGTGCCGCAACTGAATTCACTGCTTCGACGATATTTTCCCTGGCCTGCGTTTCAGAATCGAATGGCTCCAGCTTGAGAAGGGCCGCGCAGGTGAGGACGGTTCCGGCCCAGGTACGAAAATCCTTAGCTGTGAATTCCTGTCCGGCAATTTCATGCAGGTATTCATTTACGTCGGCGGAATCGATGGAGTGGTGGCCCTCGCTGTCTTCATATTGAAACAGCTCGTATCCGGGGATGTCCTGGCAGCGTCGTATGATTCGGGCCAGGCGGCGGTCAGTCCGATCGATGTTATGTTTGATTCCGCTTTTCCCCTGAAAATTGAAAGTGACGGTGGCTCCATCAACGCTTACGTGGCGATTGCGCATGGTCGTGAGGCCGAATGAGTGATTTTCGCGGGCATATTCCTCGTTGCCGACGCGGATCAACGTGGCTTCCATAAGACGCACCACTGTGGCCAGAACTTTTCGCAGAGGCATGTCAGGGAGGGCGAGGTCGCGCTCTACTTGTTCTCGAATTTTCGGGAGGGTGGCTCCGAACGCCAACATCCGCTCATATTTGGTTTCATCCCGAGTTTCGCGCCATCGCGGATGATAGCGAGTCTGTTTTCTGCCCTTCGCATCGCGTCCGGTAGCCTGCATGTGCCCTCTGGGGTCGGAGCATATCCACACATCTTTCCATGCCGGGGGAAGAACGAGAGACCTAATTCGAGTGAGGGTTTCCGCGTCGCGTACGGACGAGCCATCGGGTCGAACATACCGAAATCCCTCGCCGCAACGGATTCTACGGATTCCGGGGACGGAATCGGAAGAATTCCGCAGGCCCGCGTCTTTGGCTGATTGTACCGGATCGGGATTGGCTGCCTGCATGTGTATTCGGTCGCTGATGAGGCCGAGGGCTTGATGCCCGCTTCCAGCTTTTATTGAGATGCTTGTTTTCGGATTTCGATCGATAGACGGGGGCTTGGAGCGACGGGCGAGCTGCTGAAAATACAAACATCTTTGCGATACGTGAAGCCATCCCACAAAAAGGGCACAAAGTTTACCGGAGTTGGGATGCACCTCGTTATCTTCGGCCTGACTATTTCTTCGTCATGGGGCAACGGGCATGCCACGCTCTGGCGGAGTCTTTTGAAAGCGATGCGCCGGCGAGGGCACACCGCCGCATTCTACGAAAAGAATGTTTCTTATTATGCCAATGCCCGCGATGGTTGGGCTCCGCCCCCGGGAATCGAATTGCGGCTTTATGACTCACTGAAGGAAGTGGGCTCGGAAGTAAAGCGGGATCTCTCAATCGCTGACGTGGCGCTCTGCACCAGCT
>JBOGMA010000439.1:0-2432 GCA_050746465.1 Acidobacteriaceae bacterium | reverse complement strand
GGTTCAGGTCATAACGCTCGTCTTCCGGCAGGGCGTCGGAGTCTTTGTTGCGCAGGATGTCGAAGCCCTCGGCGTAGGCCTGCATCAGCCCGTATTCAATGCCGTTGTGGACCATCTTGACGAAGTGCCCGGCGCCGGCTGGCCCTGTGCGACCCCATCCCTTGTCCTTGCCTGGAGCAAGCGTTTCAAAAATCGGCCGCAGCCGCTCGACGATATCCGCATCGCCGCCGACCATCATGCTGTAGCCTTCCTGCAGTCCCCACACGCCGCCCGACGTACCCACGTCGACAAAGTTGAAGCCTTCCGGCTTCAACTCGGCATACCGCCGTTGCGAGTCCTTGTAATTGGAGTTGCCGCCGTCGATAAACACATCGCCCTTCTGCATCAGCGGCTTCAGCTTGGCAATCGTCTCATCCACAGGGTCGCCCGCCGGAACCATGATCCATATGGCGCGCGGCGCGGCCAGGTTCTTCACCAGCGCCTCAAGCGAGTTCACGCCGACCGATCCGGCTTCGTTCAACCGCTTCACCGCGTCCGCGCTGAAGTCAAAGCCAACCACCTTGTGGCCCGCGCGGTGCAGGCGCTCCGCCATATTGCCGCCCATCTTGCCCAGCCCAATCAAACCAAGTTCCATTGCTTCCTCCAGAACCTATGTTGCTGCTGTTGTTGCGAAAATCGGCGCAGCCGCGGACTAAGCCGGGTTGCCGTTCTGCCCCTTGGCGGCCTCCGGCATATAACGTGCCTCAATGGCCAGCACCTTATTCAGACGGCGCACAAAGCGCTCTTCCTGCTTTTGGAACGTCGCATGAAGAAAGCTCGCCACCAGATCAAACGCCAGCGCCGAGCCGATAATCCGCGCCCCGAGCACCAGCACGTTCATGTTGTCGTGCTCCACGCCCTGATGCGCGGAGTACGTATCGTGGCACATGCAGGCGCGAATTCCCGGCATTTTATTCGCCGCAACATTCACCCCCACGCCGCTGCCGCAGATCAGGATCCCGCGCTCCGCCCGGCCCGCGATCAGCGCGCGCCCCACTGCTTCGGCAAAGTCCGGATAATCCGATGGCTCCGCGTTGTAAGCCCCCAGATCGACCACCTCATGCCCCAGCCGCTCCAGGTACCCGCGAACTTCCTCTTTCAAAGCGAACCCCGCGTGGTCCGCTCCAATGGCCAGTTTCATCGCGCCTTCCCCGCCAGTTCCGGTTGTGATTTCCTCGCCCGCTCCACCAGAGCCTTGGCGCGCTTGACTACGTTATCCACGCCAAAGCCAAGCTCCTCAAGAACCTTCTTCCCCGGCGCGGAAGCTCCAAAGCGATCCAGCCCAATCACATCCCCGTGCCGCCCCACATACTTCCACCAGCCCAGCGATGCGCCCGCCTCGACCGCCAGCTTTGGCAAATGGTCCGGGAAAATCGAATCCTTGTACTCCTCGCTCTGCTCCTCAAAAAGCCTCCAGCTCGGCATCGACACCACGCGGGCAGCGATCCCTTCCTTCTTCAACTGCTCGGCGGCGCGAACGGCGGGCCAAAGCTCCGCCCCCGTCCCCACAATCAGCACATCGGGCGAGTCGCCGCCCTGCTCCACAACGTAGGCCCCATGCTTCACGCCGTCAAAAACCTTGTTCTTTTCCGGATCAAGCAGCGGAAGGTCCTGCCGCGACAGCGCAAAGAACGATGCGCTCTTGCGCTCCAGCGCCAGCCCCCAGCAGGCTGAAGTCTCATTGCCATCGGCGGGACGAAAATCCGTCAACCGCGGCACCGCGCGCAGCGCCATCAAATGCTCCACCGGCTGATGCGTCGGCCCATCTTCCCCCAGCCCGATCGAATCGTGCGTGAACACAAATATCGAATGCGAGTTCATAATCGCCGCCATGCGCAGCGCCGGCTTCGCATAATCGGTAAAAACAAAAAACGTCGAGCCGTAAGGAATCACGCCGCCGTGCACGGCCATTCCATTCACCATGGCGCACATTCCAAACTCGCGCACGCCGTAATAAATGTTCTGCCCCTTCGCGTCGACGTGGAAATTTTCCGAGCCCTTAATCAGCGTCTTGGTCGAAGTGGAAAGGTCCGCCGCCCCGCCGAGCAACTCCGGCACAAACTTCGCAAACGCATTCATCACCGTGTTGCCCGCCGAGCGCGTCGCCATCGGTTTCGAATCCGCAGAGAACTTCGGCAGGCTCTCGCGCCAGCCGTCCTTCAGCTTGCCCGCCTGCACGCGCTCAAACTCAGCCCCCTCCGCCGGATACGCCTTCTTGTATTCGGCAAACATCCGGTTCCACTCGGCCTCGTGCTTCTCGCAGCGCTCCACCGACTGCAGCCAATGCTTCCGCGCCTCTTCGGGAACATAAAACGTCTTGTCCTCGGGCCAGCCCAGGTTCTTCTTCGTCTCCTTCACGGCCTCATCGCCCAGCGCCTCGCCGTGAGCCTTGC
>JBOGMA010000438.1:0-7783 GCA_050746465.1 Acidobacteriaceae bacterium | reverse complement strand
CGTTCTGAAACCTCGACAGGCACAAGCAATGTGGCAAGACAAGAAAAAGAAAGAGGAGACATTCATGAAACCCAAACAACCATCACGACGCGCATTTCTAGGGGCCACGGCTGCGGCAGCGAGCGTTGCACCAGCGATGGCGAGCACTACACAGTCGATGCATCCGAGCTCGACACAGTCGGCCTCTTGGTCGCCTAGCTTGCTGTCAGAAATGACTAACACTAACAAAAAGGTAGTGGCAATCCAAATTCCGGCGGTATCGTTCAGCGACGAAGGGGTTAACGGGGTTTTAGATACCGTGCAGCAGCGCGGCGGCGTAAACACGCTGATGATCGCTGCTTTTAGCTATGGCCGTGGAATCGAGGGCCGCCAGATTCCGGGTCATCCATTGCCGGACCATGGGAAGCAGGAGTACGACACAAAGACGTTTCATGGCGGAGACTACGCAACGATTCACAAAGAATATTACTCGGGCGTCGTCTATAAGGATTTCAGGGCTCCGGAATTGGGGAAGTTCGATGTGCTGGGGGCGGTCGTTCCCGAGGCCAAGAAACGCGGGATGAAGAGCATTTGCTGGTTTGAGGACGTCTACAACCCGCGCCTGTTAGACAATTTCGAACAGGTTGCGGAGGTTGATATTTACGGGCGCAAAACACGCCATGCCTGTATGAATAATCCATATAACCGTAACTTCTTGAGATCTATAGTCCAGGACTGGACGAAATCCTACGATGTGGACGGCGTTATGTGGTGTTCGGAACGTCAGGGTGCGCTGAATAACGCCATGGATGCGCATCACGGGCATGCATACCTAACGTGCTTCTGTAAATACTGCGTCGCTAAAGGAAAACAGCAGGGCATCAACGTAGACCGGGCGCGTGAGGGGCTGACGACGCTGGACGGATGGGTCCGTGCGACTTGGTCGCAGCCAAGGCCGCCGGACGGCTACTTCGTTACTTTTTGGCGGATCCTTATGGAATATCCGGAGATTGTGGCTTGGCAGAAATTCTGGCACGATAGCCAGAACGAAGTCTATGGCGTCATCTACGGCACCGCCAAGAGCATCAACGATAAGCTGGCGGTGGGTTTCCACATAATGCATCATAACTCCTTTTGCCCGTTTTACCGAGCGGAACAGGACTATAGAGTATTTCGACCATTTGCGGACATGCTGAAGATTTGTATGTACAACAATTGTGGCGGCCCGCGATTGGCTAACTATATCGAAACGGTCCATAACACGATTTTTAAGGACATGCGCCCAGAAAACATACTGGAGATGGACTATCACTTCATGGGGTTCAAGGGGGAGGCTCCTCTCGATAAATTGCGGACAGCCGGATTATCCTCTAAATACGTATTTGAGGAAACAAAGCGTGCGCTGGCTGACGTTCAGTTATCAACCGTGCCCATTCCAGGATTGTCCTCCGATTATGTTGCCCCGCCGTCGAAGCATCCGGTTCCGCACCTTCCAAAGGAACTTGCGATCTGGCCGGGGATCGATGTCGATATTCCAACAGGGAAGGGGGAGAAGAAGACCCAGCCGTCGGATGTTCTTGGGGCTGTGAAAGCGGCCTTCAATGCCGGTGCACCCGGCATCATATATTCGCGCAAGTACTCGGAGATGAAACTCGATAACCTTTCTGCAGGGGGAAAAGCGCTGAAGGAACTGGGAATACAGTCATAGGCTAGAGTGCGACTATGCATAGCGACGTGGAAGTTGTCGGCGCGGAAGGCGCAAGATACCAGGAAGTTTTGAGTCCCGCAGCGCTGGCATTTCTTGCGGAATTGGCGCGAGTCTTCGAGGATCGCCGCCAGGAGCTACTCCAAGCTCGCAAGGCGAGGGAGGAGGATCTCCTTCGGGGAGCCATGCCAACCTTCCTGAGACACACGGCAGAGATTCGGGCCGCCGACTGGACGGTGGCTCCGATTCCCCCGGACCTGCAAGACCGGCGCGTGGAGATCACCGGGCCGGTGGATCGCAAAATGATTATTAATGCGCTCAACTCCGGTGCCAGCGCGTATATGGCGGACTTCGAAGATTCGAACTCTCCAACTTGGCAAAACAACGTAGAGGGGCAGATCAACCTCCGCGACGCTGTAAACGGAACCATCCAGTTCACTGGACCGGACGGCAAGCAGTACCACCTGGCGGAGAGGACCGCGACACTGTTGGTCAGGCCGCGCGGTCTGCATCTGCCCGAAAAGCATCTTCGTGTGGACGGCCATGCGATTTCTGGCTCGCTCTTCGATTTCGGCCTGTTTTTCTTCCACAACGCCAAACGCCTCATCGAAAAGGGGAGTGGGCCGTATTTTTACCTGCCCAAGCTGGAGAGCCATCTCGAAGCGCGCTGGTGGAACGATGTTTTTAACTTCGCGCAGGATGCGCTCGACATTCCGCGCGGAACCATCCGCGCCACGGTACTGTTGGAAAATATTCTGGCGACCTTCGAAATGGATGAGATCCTCTACGAGCTTCGCGACCATTCCTCCGGCCTGAACTGTGGCAGGTGGGACTATATTTTCAGCTTCATCAAGAAGTTTCGCCATCGTGCCGACTTTGTGCTCCCGGACCGTGCCACGGTCACCATGGACAAGCATTTCCTGAACTCGTATGTCCTGCTTTTAATCAAGACTTGTCACCGCCGCGGAATTCACGCCATGGGAGGCATGGCGGCTCAAATACCGATTAAAAGCGATCCGGAAGCAAACGAAAAGGCTCTGGAAAAAGTACGCGAGGACAAGCTTCGAGAAGTCAGAGCCGGGCACGACGGAACGTGGGTCGCGCACCCGGCGCTGGTCCCGGTTGCAAAGGAGATTTTCGATGCGGGTATGGAGGGCCCAAACCAGATTGGTGTCAAGCGGGAAGACGTGCAGGTAGGTCCGGAGGATCTGCTCAAGGTCACCGCGGGCGAAATCACAGAACATGGCTTACGCGTGAACATCGACGTCGGAATACAATACCTCGAATCGTGGCTGAGAGGCTTGGGTTGCGTCCCAATCTACAATCTCATGGAAGATGCTGCCACAGCGGAAATCTCCCGCGCGCAAGTATGGCAATGGGTGAACCACCGGGCAAGAATGAACGACGGAACGCCCGTTACTCCGGATCTCGTGAGGCGGACCATTTCGGAGGAACTCTCTAAAGTGCGGGACCGCTTAGGCCCTGCACAATTTGGTTCCAGTAAGTTCAGTCTGGCTGGCACTCTCTTCGAGCAAATGATGACGAGCTCGGAGTTTGCAGATTTCATGCCTCTGGTAGCTTACGACTGTTTGGATTGATCCAGTTGTTCGAACAAACACTCGATCCGTTGCATAGCGTAGGCCTCACGGCGCTCGCTGCTCTAGTTCCGGTCATTTTGCTCTTGGTGCTGCTGGCTGTCCTGCGCGTCACCGCTTGGCTTGCGACGCTGATCGGAGCCGTTGTGACGCTGGGGCTGGCATGGCTGGTCTGGCACGTGCCTGTGGCGAACGCCCTCAAAGCCGGTTTGCTGGGCAGCGCAACGGGAGTCTGGTCGGTCGATTGGATCACCTTCTGGGGAGTCGTCATCTTCAATACGCTGGCCTTCACCGGCGTCTTTGGCGATTTCCAGAAATGGCTGACCGCAAAAGCAACCGCCGACGTGCGTGTGCAGACTCTTCTCCTGGCCTGGGCTTTCGGCGCGCTGCTCGAAGGGCTGGTTGGGTTTGGATATCCCTGGGCGATCGTCGCGCCGATGCTAATTGCTCTCGGAATCCGGGATCTGGACGCGATTCGAGTAGCGGCAATCGCCAATAATGCTCCAGTCTCGTTCGGAGGATTGGGAGTGCCGATCATCGCGCTCGCCGCGGTAACGGGTTTGCCGCTAATGGAGTTATCGGCATCTATCGGTAAGATCGTGGCGCTGCTCGCGCTCGTTCCACCGTGGGTGTTGATTTACCTGGTTACGGGCAAACGCGGGCTCCGCGGTGCCTGGCCGCTGGCGATCGTCGGCTCGTTCGCCTACATCGCCGGGCAGTTTCCTGTTTCGCAATACCTCGGCCCGTATCTGCCAGATATCAGCGGATCGATCGTTTGTTTCGTCGCCTTACTGGTATTGCTGCGGTTCTGGAGACCAGCGGAGACACTGGGCTACGGCGGCGTTCCAATCGCCTCCGATCGAACGCAGGCGCATGGACTTAGCCGGAAGCGGGTGCTGGCCGCCTGGGCTCCGTTTTTTGTGCTGGTGATCGTTGTGGTTCTGTGGACCGGCCCCTGGTCTTCGCTTCCCGGCATTGCTTTGAAGAGTTTTCACGTCACGGCCATCTCTTCGCTGAACCACAAGCTCATGAACGCCTCCTTCGCTTTCAAACCGTTCATTGGCGGCACCTCGATCATGGTCTCCTGGATTGCGATCGCTTTGATGCTGCGCCCCCGGAAATCCGTACTGGGAGCGGTTTTTCGCAAGACCATGGCGCAAATGTGGGGAGCATTCCTGGTAGGCGTTTTCATTTTTGCGCTCGCCTATGTCTTCAACTACTCCGGAATGGCCGCTTCCCTCGCATATACGTTTTCCAAGGTGGGGGTGTGGTTTATCGTCGTGGCTCCCATTTTGGGATGGATCGGCGTGGCGCTTTCGGGGAGCAATACCTCTACCAACGCTATGTTTGGCGCGTTTCAGGCAATGGTGGGAAACCTGCTTGGCTTTCCGGCTCTGCTGGCCCCTTCGTTGAACTCGGTGGGCGCGGAAGTGGGCAAGCCGATCGCTCCTCAGACCGCCAGTGTGGGAGTCGCGACAACCGGATATGTGCGCAACGAGGGCGAAGTCATTCGGCACAACATGGGCTGGACCCTGATTTTGGTGGCTTGTCTTATTGGCATCGGCCTGTTTTATTACTTTGTTTTTCCCCAGACAATGATGCGCTAATGCATAATTTGCGCTCTCATCGTCTATTGTGCTTTCTCGGTTTTGGGTAAGGAGATCGATCTCGGATGGAAATTCATCGGCAGGACGCCCTCGATTACCACCGTAAGAACCGCAAGGGCAAGATCGAAGTTGTCGCGACGAAGCCCTGCCACACACAATGGGACTTGAGTTTGGCGTACACGCCCGGTGTAGCCGAGCCGTGTCTGGAGATTGCAAAATCTTCCGACCTCAGCTTTGAATACACTGCGCGCGGGAACCTGGTCGCCGTAGTTTCAAACGGCAGTGCCGTACTTGGGCTGGGGAATATCGGGTCGGCGGCGGCGAAGCCCGTGATGGAAGGTAAGGGTGTACTCTTCAAGCGTTTTGCGGACATCGACGTTTTTGACCTGGAAGTGGATTCCAAAGATCCGGAAGAGATTATCAAGTTTTGCCAGCTCCTCGAACCTACCTTTGGTGGCATAAATCTTGAAGACATCAAGGCACCGGAGTGTTTTGCGATTGAGGAGACTCTGCGCCGAAGCATGTCGATTCCCGTGATGCATGATGACCAGCACGGGACGGCCATTATCTCCGGTGCGGCTCTGCTGAATGCGCTGGAGCTGGCGGACAAGAAAATTGAGGATGCCCGTGTTGTCTTTAGCGGAGCCGGGGCTGCGGCGCTAGGGTGTGCCGAGCATTATATTGCGCTAGGAGTTCGGCGCGAGAACATCCTTCTTTACGATATCGAAGGACTGCTCCACGAGGGCCGCCAGGGTGGTTTGTCCCCGTACCAAGCCCAATTTGCGGCAATAGATTCCCATCTCCCTACCCTTGCAGATGGCCTAAAAGACGCTGACGTATTTGTTGGGTTGTCTGTGAGTGGATGCGTGTCGGGCGAGATGCTTAAAACGATGGCGGCCCGTCCCATTGTTTTCGCGCTGGCGAATCCGGACCCCGAGATCAATTACGGCGAAGCCAAACGAGTCCGTCCGGACGCCATTGTGGCTACGGGCCGCTCTGATTTGCCGAACCAAGTCAACAATGTCCTGGCATTCCCATTTATTTTTCGCGGAGCATTGGACGTACGGGCACGGGGCATCAATAAAGAAATGAAAATTGCCGCTACACGAGCACTGGTCGCACTCGCACGGGAAGACGTTCCAGATTCCGTGCTGCGCTCCTATGGCCTGCGGCGGCTCGGTTACGGGCCGGAATACATCCTTCCGAAGCCGTTTGACCCGCGCGTGCTGATCCGGGAATCGGCTGCTGTGGCGGAAGCCGCTATGCGGACTGGAGTAGCGAGAGTTCAGGTAGAACTCGAAGAGTACCGGGACGCGCTCTCGCGGCGGCTGGGGCGAACCTACGAAGTGATGCAAAACGTTCGGCAGCGGGCCAAGGCGGTGCCCAAGCGCATTGTGTTTTCGGAAGGCGAACGTGAAAAGATTATTCGGGCTGCTTACCAGATCAATGAACAAAAAATCGGCTATCCGATCCTGATCGGGCGCGGAACCGTGATTCGGGCCAAGATTGCCGACCTAGGAATCCGGCAGTTCGCACCCGAAATCATTGAACCCGAACAGTCTGCGCGCCTGGACGCATATGTGGAAGAGTTCTTCCGCCTTCGGCGGCGTAATGGAGTGACGCTCAGCGAGGCGCGCGACCAGATGCTCAATTCGAATTATTACGGAGCCATGATGGTCCGCATGGGCGATGCCGAAGGCTTCTTGGCCGGTGTAGCTCAGCATTATCCGGAAACGATCAGGCCAGCGCTGCAGATCATCAACGTTCGAGAAGACGTGCGCCGGGTCTCGGGTGTCTATGTGATCGTTACTAAACAGCAGGTTTATTTTTTTTCCGATACCACAGTGAACATCGATCCGTCCGCAGAAGATCTCGCCGAGATTGCCCTGTTAGCTGCGGAAGTGGCACACGATTTCAACTTTGAGCCGCGCATTGCCATGCTCTCGTTTTCAAATTTTGGGAGCACTCGCCATCCCATGACGGAAAAGATGCGCAAGGCCGCCGAAATTGTGAAACAGGCTCATCCGGAAATGATGGTGGACGGAGAAATGATGGCGGACACGGCAGTCGTACCCGAAATTCTTGAGGAAGATTATCCCTTCTCAATGCTGAAGGGGGGAGCGAATGTGCTCGTTTTTCCGGACCTCGGGTCAGCCAATATCGCATACAAACTGATGCTGCGCATCGGCGGTGCAGAGGCACTCGGGCCCATTCTAGTCGGAATGTCAAAACCAGTCCACGTCCTGCAGCGTGGCGCTACCGTCGAAGAGATTATTAACATGGCTGCGATTGCAGTTGCCCACGGTCGTGTTCATAACGGTGTTGGGGGCCGGACGTGCGACGACGGGCAGCACTAGCTCGACAACGTCATCGTTGCCGACCTTGCGGATGTCTTTCGCTGGGTAGGTACCTAGCGCATCTTGGCAAAAGTCTTTCAGACATACGTGAATACCGGCCTTACCTTGGCAGCTGGCCAGCAAATCCAAAAGACTTGCGCGCTTACGCTGGGCGGCAGTCTCTCAAACGGTCAGATCGCCACCGAGGCGACCTTCTCTACCGGCCTCCTGCCCTAGCGATAGCCGAGTTTTCCTTCCGTTGACGTCAACCCGGGCATTCGTCAAGCTACCTGCGTCCGAACAAGCAGTCCGTGTCGGCCTCGTCGGTGCGGACCAGATTCCCATCGCGGTCCCGCGTGTTGTGAAACATGGCGTTCGAGTGGCCGAGCACCCGCCCATCCCGATCGCGCGCGACCGTGTCGCCGTTGTCATAGACCGTTTTCGATCCAAGCACCTGCTGGTGGCCGTCGCGTACCCATTCGACTCTCATTGTTTTATTCTCCTTTTTGGCGTTTCTTAACGCCGACACTCTAGTCTCCCTGTCCACAGACGGTTTTATGG
>JBOGMA010000437.1:0-1646 GCA_050746465.1 Acidobacteriaceae bacterium | reverse complement strand
ACCTCAGCGCCCTGCATAGCAATGACGAAAAGCTCCGCATTATCGGCCATCTTCCCTACGACATCACTTCGCCCATCCTGACGCGCCTGTTCGAGCACCGCGCGGCCATTGAAACTGCCGTCGTCATGATGCAGCGCGAAGTCGCCGACAGGGTGGCCGCCTCGCCCCGCTCGCGCGATTACGGACTGCTATCCGCCACAGCCCAGCTTTACGCCAGTATCGAGCGCATCCTCACGCTGCCGCCTTCCGCCTTCATGCCGCCGCCGGAAGTCCACTCCACAGTGCTGCGCCTCACCATGCGTCCGCGATCCGAAGAACTCCGGGTGCAACCAGAAAGCTTTCTTCCCTTCCTGCGCCAGTCTTTCGCGCAGAAACGGAAGACGCTGGCAAAAAACCTCCGTGCCGCTGGATTCGATTCCGTGGCAATCGCAAAGGCTCTGAAGGAGTCCCAAATTCTCCCCACTGCCCGCGCTGAAGAACTTGATCTGGAACACATGGCCGCGCTCTGGAAGAACTTGTCTCGGAATTAGAGCTTATTCGCTCTCGCCAATCAGCTTGAACTTTGCCGTCTTCCCATCCGGAAACTTGATTTTATATTCCTGGTGATACAAATATGTTCCCTTGCTATGGTCATCAGTCAACGCGGCAGCATAATCTCCTGGAGCAATCACGCCATACCGGGTAATCGTGACCTTGGGAGCATACCCCTGAAGGGCATATTTCTTCCCCTTGATGAGGACTTCAAGCCTCTCAACAGGAGTATCCCTCCCTGAAGTTTGCTGTTCAGTCATGATGCGCGACGACACTACGTGCACCGTGATTGGATACGCCGGATCCGAATTTTGCTGCGACCACACAGCCACGGGACACATCAGCACGGCCGCGATCACAAGGTTCCTCATCAATTCTCCTTCGAACTACAAAGTCAGAAAAGCTGTGCAATGCTCCGACGGCGAGATTGATTCGCCGAACAGCAGCAGCCCCTAGCGGCGTCCGTGTCCTGCCGGAGACGGAGCAGGAGCCGGATGGAACGACGGCGCCGGGTGGAAAGCAGGAGGAGGCGCGGGATGAAACGATGGTGCGCGATACACAGGCGCAGGTGCCGGATGGAATGAAGGCGCACGATACACCGGCGTCGGCGCATGGAACGTAGGAGCCCGTTCCGGCGAGCGAAAGACCGGAACAGGAGCATGCATGCGCCCGGGCTCAGCCGCTGGAGGCCGCCTCACTGCTGTCGAATCGGGATTGCCGCGAGAAGGAGCCGTAAATCCCGGCCTCGAATGCATCCCCGGCTGGTACACTGGCCGTCCTCCAGAAATGGTCGGCCGGTACATCGACCCAGCATAGGCCGAGCGATTCGGTATGCCCGGATATCGAAGTCCAGGCCGCGTGCGCTGCACAGCGGAAGCAAATCCCTCACCCATCGGTCCACCGCGCAACGGATGCACCGTCGTTTTCACCGGAGCAAGGTTCCGCCCATCAAAGTGAAATACCCGCAGCCCCGACCTCGGCTTCGCAATCGAGCCGTGCTGGCGCGTAACCTTCAATCCGCGGTTCACCGCGATTAAATTGCCGCGCTGCACCGGCCCATGATGCGGATGCTTGATGGGATGCCGGCCCGGATGATGGAACCGCTTCGGTCTGCG
>JBOGMA010000436.1:0-4851 GCA_050746465.1 Acidobacteriaceae bacterium | reverse complement strand
GTATAGGGACGAGGGCTACACGGCGATGAAGCTTCGCTTCGGCTGGGGGCCGATCGACGGGCGTGAAGGCATGATGAAAAATGTGGAGCTCGTCCGAAATGTGCGCGAGGTGATCGGAGAGGGCATTGACCTGATGACGGACGCCTACATGGGATGGACGCTTGACTATGCCAAGCGCATGCTGCCGCTGCTGGAGCCATTCAACCTTCGCTGGCTGGAAGAACCCGTGATCCCTGACGACACGCGCGGCTATCGCGAGCTAAAGAGCTACGGGCGGATTCCGATTGCCGGTGGTGAGCACGAGTTCACCATCTTCGGCTTCCGCGAACTCCTGGAGACAAATTCTCTAGACTACATTCAGTTCGACACCAATCGGGTAGGCGGCATCAGTCAGGCGCGAAAGATTTGCGCGCTGGCGGAGTCGTTCCAGGTCCCGGTGGTTCCGCATGCTGGACAAATGCACAACTACCATGTGGTGATGGCCAGCCTCAATTCGCCGATTGCCGAGTTCTTTCCCAAGGTGAGCGTGGAAGTGGGGAACGAGCTCTTCTGGTACATCTTCGACGGCGAGCCGGAGCCGGAAAGCGGGCACATCAACTTGGACGACGCGCTGCCAGGGCTAGGGCTGACGGTGAACGAAGAATCGCTGCGACGTTTTCGTGTGATTGAGTAAAGAGAGGAGAAGGCGGTGCATCTTGTTCAGATTTTGCGGGGTGACGAGCGGCGCGTGGCCGTGGTGAGCGAGCCGAAGCTTGTGCTGGTGTGCGAAGAGACGAGTGTACTGGCCCTTGCACAGCGGGCGCTGAAGGAAGGACGTTCTCTAACGGAGTTGACCCGCGGTCTCCTCTCAGAAGATATGCTGTCCTACGATGACGTTTACTCGGGGCAATCGGACTGGAAATTACTGCCGCCGATCGATGTGCCTGGCGATCCGCGGCGGGTAATCGTTTCAGGAACGGGGCTGACGCATCTGGGCAGCGCGCGCGACCGGCAGTCGATGCACGTGAAGGATGAGGCGCAGATGACGGACAGCATGCGCATATTTGAATGGGGACGCCAGCACGGGCGGCCGGCTGAGGGCGCAGTGGGAATCGCGCCGGAGTGGTTCTACAAAGGAGATGGCTCGCTGGTGCGCGGACCATCGGCGGCGCTGGAGATTCCGGGATACGCGGAAGACGGCGGCGAAGAGGCGGAAGTGGCGGCGATTTATTTGATCGCAGGCGACGGCACCCCCTGGCGGCTGGGAATGACGACAGGGAATGAGTTTTCCGACCATATCTTTGAACGGCGAAATTATCTGAACCTGGCGTGTTCGAAGCTGCGGACATGCAGCCTGGGACCGGAACTTGTGGTAGGGGCAGATTTCCACGACGTGACTGGGCATGTTCGGGTCCTGCGCGGCGGCGAAGTTGTATGGAAGAAAGAAATTCGCACTGGCGAAGAAAACATGTGCCACACTCTGGCGAACCTGGAGCATCATCACTTCAAATTTGCTGGGCATCGCCAGCCCGGAACCGTGCATGTTCATTTTATGGGTGCGGATTGCTTATCGTATGGAGATGGGGTACGTCTCGAGGCTGGAGACGTGACCGAGATTCAGTTTGAAAATTTTGGCCGTGCGCTCCGCAACGTGATCGCGAAGGATGAACCCGTGACCTCGCCGGTTCGCGTGCGCCCAATGGAATAGAGAGGGTGGAATGGAGAATATAAAAGTTGCGCTGCTGGGCCTGGGCACTATGGGGCACGGGATGGCTAAAAATTTGCTCAACGCTGGCTTCTCGCTCACGGTTTACAACCGCACGCGCGCGAAGGCGGAAGCACTGGCCGCGCAAGGGGCCGCCGTGGCTAAGACTCCGGCCGAGGCCGCTGCAACGGCGGACGTGGTGATCGCAATGCTCTCAGAGGATGACGCCTCGCGTGAAGCGTGGACCGGCAAAGATGGCGCGCTGGCCGCGATGAAATCCGGGGCCATCGCCGTGGAGTGCAGCACGCTCAGTCCCGCCTGGATCATGGAACTCGCCGAAGGAGCTCACAAGCGCGGCGTGCGCATGGTGGAGGCTCCGGTGACTGGAAGCCGCGTACAGGCTGACGGCGCGCAGCTTACTTTTTTAGTGGGAGCGGATGAAGCAACGCTGGCGGAGATGATGCCGGTTCTGCGCCCGATGAGCAAAGCCGTCGTCCATTTGGGGCCTGTCGGTTGCGGAGCGCAATTGAAGCTCATCAATAATTTTCTTTGCGGCGTGCAGGTCGCTTCCTTCGCGGAGGCGCTGGCCTGGATGGAGCAGACGAACCTGAAGCGTGATGCGGCGCTGGATTTCCTGAAGAAGGGCGCGCCGGGCAGCGGTATTCTCAGCACCATGGCCGAACGCATGACGGAGCGGAAGTACGAGGTGAACTTCCTGCTTCGGCTCATGGCCAAGGATATGCGCTATGCGAAAGCGGCGGCGGCGCAACTCGGCGTGCAACTCACCACGGAAACTCCGGCCGAGCTTCTCTTCGAGAAAGCGCAGCAGCAGGGGCAGGGCGACAAGGATATGTCCGCAGTCGCGGAGGTGGTTCGCCGCAATAAATAGGTTGCAGCGGCTTATGCGCCAGCCACCGGCATGGACGCAGCTCCTCTTTTCCGCATAACCCAGTAGACGATGAGGCCAATGACGACCCATGCGGCGCCCAGCAGTTTGGCGTCCGTGTTCAGATTGAGCCAGATGAAGGTGCAGACGATCACGCCGCATATAGGCGCCAGGGCGGCGAACCTGACCTTCTCAGTCGAACGGAATTTGTAGTGGATCAAGGCCGCGAGGTTCACGCCGATGAATGCGATGAACGCGCCGAAGTTAAGCAGCTCCGCTCCCTTCTCATAGGTAAGCAGAAAAGCGCCAATGAGGGTGATGGCTCCGAGCAGGAGGACGTTGTTCCGGGGTACGCCGGTTTTCGCGCTTACTGCGCCAAAGAACCTTTCCGGCAGCGCCTTTTCGCGCCCCATGCCGTACAACAGGCGAGAGCATCCGAACTGCGCGGCCATGCCTGATCCCAGGTTGGCGATCAGCAGCGTTGCGTTGATCAATTGGAAAAGAAATTTTCCGCCCACGCGCTGCGCTACGTGAACATAGGCCGTAACAACCATGTCAGGAGCGAACGGCTTAACGGCCGGCCATACCAACTGGGCCACGTACACTTCGATGGCCGAGAGCACTCCGATAAGGAAGCAGGTGAGCACGGTGGCCAGCAGAACATTGCGTCGCGGGTTCTCCACTTCTTCTGACATAGTGGAGATTCCGTCGAATCCAATATAGGTAAGCACCGCAATGGATGTGCCGTGGAAGATGCGGCTGGGAGCGAAGGTCTTCGGATCGTAAAACGGCAGCAGCCATTCGCCGCCAACAGGCCGCGCGACCAGCGCGATGTAGCGTATAGCGAAGGCCAGGAAAATCACGACTACGATGCTCATGCCGAGCGCCAGTAGTGCATTCACGCGACCCGAGGTCTGGACACCGCGGAGATTGAAGCCGGTAAAGACCAGCACAAACGCCACGACCCACGCGGCATAAGGAATTTGAGGAATTACATTCTGTGCCGCGGCGCTGCACCAGATGGCGCAAATGATCGGATTCAGGATGTAGTCCATCAGCATGGACCATCCCACGACGTATCCGGCAAGCGGATGAATTTCCTTACCGACATAGGTATAGGCCGATCCGGCGCTGGGATAAACGCGGGCCATGCGCCCATAGCTCAAGGCCGTAAACAGCATGGCGATCATGGCGATAAGGATGGTTGTGACCACGTGGCCGCCCGCCACGTTGCTGACGACTCCGTAAATGCCCATAGGCGCGGTGGGCTGAATAATGATGATTCCGTAGAGGATCAGGTGGCGCAGCTTGAGCGTGCGGTGAAGCCCGGGAGCATTCTGCTGAACATTGGCGCCAGTGCTCATGGTTGCGTCTGTCTCACTTCCTCATGGGTCGTGCCGAGAATCTGCGGATACTCTCCGCCATTATTGCAGTCGAAAATCACAATCCGCTTCGCGAGGCTGACTCCGGGCCGAATTCTATGCTTAAGATCATGTATTATTACCATTTATTACGGTTGATGTGCAATTGATGATTCTGTCCGGGGCGGGATGGCTCTATGGGAACCTAAATCTCTGATTTTTCGTGGTCCCGGCATTCGTCGCCTGGGCTGAGTTTCCTGCTGCTTGACCTTTGGCCCAGAGCATTTTGTGTATTTCGTCAAAATCTTTTGGCAAATATTTCGTTTTGTTCTGTATAGTGGTGCTGCCGGAACCTTTCAGGTTTGCTTTTTGAATGAATCTGAACGCGAGCTGCTGGAACAAGCGGCTTCCGACGGCGAGAATTCGCGGAGTTGCGGAGGAACGGATGCGTAAGACGTATCGGGGCGTTTTCAACTGTGGGCTGGCGGTTTTGCTGCTCGCCTGCTGGCAAGGCGCCACTTTAACTGCCCAGGCCAAGAGTTCCGGCCTCAGCGCCAAATTGGACTCAGCCGACGGGAGCTATTCGCTGGCCGCCCCTGGATCTGCGGGCGCCACGCTGCAAGCGGGCATAGCCGCCGAAATTGACGGGCGCTGGGTGCAGTCCAAGGATTATCCGCACCATTCCGTTAAACAGTCCAGCGTATCCGACGACCTGGGGCAGGCGGAGGAGTGGAGCGTTACATTTTCCGGTTTGAGCGGCGAGCCGGACCTTCGCTACAGCCTTCGCCATTATCCGGATAAGCCGTTCGCGGACATTCAGATCTCGGTGGTGAATACCACCGGGAAATCGATCAATGTCGAGGCAATTCGGCCTGTTGCGGCAACGGGAACTCCGCTGCTAAATCTGGGCGGCCCGGTAG
>JBOGMA010000435.1:0-3045 GCA_050746465.1 Acidobacteriaceae bacterium | reverse complement strand
CCGGATTACGCGCATTGAAGGCATTTTGAACGGGACGTGCAACTTCATTCTGAGCAAGATGGAGGCGGGCGCGGAATATGCGGATGTGCTGCGAGAGGCGCAGATGCTGGGGTATGCGGAGGCTGATCCTACGGAGGATGTGGATGGGTTTGACGCGCGGGCGAAGCTGGTGATTCTGTCGCGACTGGCGCTGCGGGCGGACCTGGATCCGGAGGCGATTCCTTGCCGGTCGATACGGGAAGTGTCGGCAATTGATTTTGAATATGCGAGCGAGCTGGGCTGCACGATACGACAGGTTTCTCGGGCAGAAGTTCGCGCCGATGATGGAGGCTTGCTGGCGCGGGTGGGTCCGATGCTGGTGGGGAAGACTTCTCCGCTGGGGGAGACGCGGGGGACGGAAAATACGGTTGTGATTGGCGGGCAGTATGGCGGAGACGTGGTGCTGTCGGGGCATGGCGCGGGCGGGCATCCTACGGCGGTGGCAGTGGTTTCGGACCTGATGAGCATTGCGCATGGGTCGCGCGGCGTGGAGCTGCCGAGCCGCAGGGCGAGTGTGAGCGGCGAATTTCTGTTGCGGCACTCGATTCGATTTGTGGTGCGCGATGAGCCGGGGATTATTGCTGAAATTGCGCTGGCGCTGGCGGAGCAGGAGATCAATATTCATGCGATTTTCCAGAAGCCTGGGTATGGCGATGAGCGGCTTCCGTTTGTGGTGACGGTGGAGCCGTGCGCGGGGTCGGCGCTGGAGCGGGCTCTGGAGCGGATTGGGCGGATGAAGTGTCTGCTGGGGAAGCCGCTGGATTTGCCGATAATTTAGGGCTCAGGGCTCAGGCAAAAGCGTTCAGCGCGCAGCGATCAGCGTTCAGCCAATGGGCAATGGGATAAGAAATAGCAGGCTTTTGTTTACCATTGAATTTAACTATGCGATCTGAAAATAGTTCACTTCCTAGTCACGCAGAGTTTTTGAAGCTGGCGCGTGCGCACTCTCTGGTTCCGGTTTATCGACGGCTTACCGCGGATGTGGAGACTCCGGTGACGGCGTTTTTGCGGCTGGCGGCGGATGAGCCGGAGTGCTTCATGCTGGAGTCGGTTGAGGGCGGCGAGAATGTGGGGCGGTACACGTTTATTGGCGTGCGGCCATACAAGCGGATTGTGGCGCGGGGGACTTCGATTGAGGTTCGGGAGCGCGGACGAGCCGGGAAGGTAAAGACGGCGCGCGTTGAGGGAAATATTTTTCAGCTTTGGAAAGAGGCGATTGAGGGACACTCGCCGGCGCGGGTGAGTGGACTGCCTCCGTTTACAGCGGGGGCGGTGGGCTTCTTTGCGTATGACGTGGTGCGGCAGATTGAGAAGCTGCCGGAGCAGACGGTGGATGATCTGGGGCTTCCGGACGCTTGCCTGATGTTTTTTGACGAGGTGCTGGCGTTCGACCATGTGAAGAAAGAGATTCTGCTGATTGTGACGGCGGATGTGCAGCGGCAGAAGCCGGCGGCGGCATACGAAGACGCGGTGCGAAGACTTGCCCGGTTTGAGCGGCGGCTGGCACGTCCGCTGGCGGAGTCGGCGCTGAGGCCGCGCGCGAAGAAGGCTGCGGGCAAGCTGAAGATTGAATCGCGGATGAAGAAGAAGGATTTTCTGAAAGCCGTGGAGCGCTCGAAGGAGTACATCGCGGCGGGCGATATTTTTCAGGTGGTGGTATCGCAGCGGTTTGATGTGAAGCCGGAGGTGGATCCGTTTTCAATTTATCGCGCGCTGCGGATTGGGAATCCGTCACCGTATTTGTACTTTTTGCGGTTTGGGCTGGAGAAGGCGGCGGATACGCATATTGTGGGGTCATCTCCGGAACTGCTCGTAAGAGTGCAGGGGCGGAAGGTGGAGTATCGTCCCATTGCCGGGACGCAGCCGCGGGGCGCGAATGAGGAGGAAGACCTGGCACTTGAGGAGCATCTGCTGCATGACGAGAAAGAACTCGCGGAGCACGTGATGCTGGTGGATCTGGGGCGGAACGATGTGGGTCGAGTGAGCGAGTATGGGTCGGTGCGGGTGAAGGACCTGATGTTCATCGAACGCTACTCGCACGTGATGCATCTGGTGAGCACGATTGAGGGCAAGCTGCGCGAGGGGCTGACGGCGGTGGATGCTTTTGAGGCTTGCTTTCCAGCGGGGACTTTGAGCGGGGCTCCCAAGATTCGGGCGATGGAGATTATTGAGGAACTGGAGCCGACGCGGCGCGGAATCTACGGCGGCAGCGTGCTGTATGCGGATTTTTCGGGGAATCTCACGTCGTGCATTGGGATTCGCACGCTGCTGATGCGGGGTAAGCAGGGGTATATTCAGGCGGGCGCGGGGATTGTGGCGGATTCGATTCCGGAGCGGGAGTATGAGGAGAGCTTGAATAAGGCCAAGGCGGTGGTGAGGGCGATTGAAACGGCGAGAGGGAACTGAGCGCACGCGGACAGCAGAAAAAATGCAGGTCCTTCGACTCCGTTCGCTATGCTCACTTCGCTCAGGATGACAAATTTTATTTCTCTGGAGATTGTGCGTTGATTCGCATTGAACGAGCTTCGGTGGAGCGCATGGATGAGGCTTATGCCATTGTGCGGGAGTATTACGAGGCGGTGGGTGTGGTGGTGCGGGATGATGGGGAGAGCTTTGCGCGGGATTATTTTGGGGATGGGTCGGGAGTTTGGCTGGCGTATGAGGGTGAGAGCGTGGTTGGGTGCATTGCGCTGCGGCCTTTGCCGCAATTGGGGCGGGCGGGCGAGATCAAGCGGATGTATGTGAAGCCGGAGAGCCGGGGCCAAGGATTTGCGGAGCGGCTGCTGGAGGCGCTTGAGGAATACGCCGTCGATGCCGGATATCGGGCGCTCTATCTGGATACCAAAGATGACCTGGTTGCGGCGATTCGGTTTTACCGGCGGCACGGGTATGAGCCATGCGAGCGGTACAACAACAATCCGCAGGCGACTTTGTTTATGTGCAAAGGGCTGGCTGGGGCTGACGCGGGCGGGGATTTACACTAGAACCAGCCTATGGTCTTTGTTC
>JBOGMA010000434.1:0-3828 GCA_050746465.1 Acidobacteriaceae bacterium | reverse complement strand
ACACACAACCGCCCCGCCCGCGAGTGGTCGAGCGTCACAGCCTCCCGTGGGACGTCAGCTATCGCTAGCAATCGCACCCAGTCCTCCTCCCGGAAAGCCCGCCGGAAGGACACCGGTCCATCATGCCGCACAAACCGATGCCACCCTACTACCCCCGCCAACCACGCAAACGTCCGGGATGCCAATTCCGACCGCTCTAAATCGTTGATAAACCAACCTACCTGCGCTGTAGCTTCCATCCACCGCAGCAGCGCGACGATTTCCTCATCTTCCAAATGGTGCGCCATCAGCGAACTAACGATAGTATCTACCGGACTCTTCGATTCATACTTCAGAGCATCGCCAGTCACCCATGCGATTCCGAGTTCCTTGCGCGTGGCCTCCCCTGCTGCCCGCGCTGCGTACGGGTTCAGATCGATTCCTGTTAGTTGCACAGCAATTCGTTGTCGCTGAGCCCAGGCTGCAATCTGCCGCAGCAGATCGCCGCCACCGCTGCCCACATCGACGATGTGTACCGGCTCACGCAATCCATGCGGCAACCGCTTCAGCCAGGCCAGCGTCGGCCGATAGCCCAGCAGCCAGCGGTTGACTTGCTCCAGGCTACGCATGCAGTCACGGAAATCCTCATAGCTACAGTCACCATCCATCAGTTCCGGCAACTCGCGCGGAGACACCCGCTGACTGAAATCGACCTCTACACTAGACCGCATGGAAGCGCATCGTCTCCGCTGTCAGTCCCGGTCCAAAAGACATCGCGCATCCGCTCTGCCCAGGTCGCGCCTGCTGCATCATCCGCTGCAACACAAACATCACCGTCGCCGACGACATGTTTCCGAAACACGACAATACCTCGCGCGACGTCGCCAGCGCGTCGGCTGGGAGTTCCAGTCCCCTCTCCACCGCATCCAGAATCGACCGCCCGCCGGGATGCACCGCCCACAGGTCGATGCCGTCACGGTCGGCCATCAGTTCGCCCTTATGCAGCGCGCGGCCCAACTCCTTCGGAACCTGCCCGGAGAGCAACATGTCGAAACCCAGTCCACGGATCTTCCAGGTAATCAGCCCCCTCGTTTCGGGCACCATCACCGCCTTGAAGCTATCCAGTGCAAAGCCCTGCTCACAAGCGGTAATTAGACTGGCCGCCGCACCATCGGCAAAAACCAGGAAAGAAAGCATCTGCTCCAGATCCTGCGCCTCCTGGAAGTGCAGCGTGCATAACTCAAGGTTGACCATCAGAACACCCGCCTTCGGATCTGAGCGCACAATGTGCCTTGCCAGCTTTAGCGCATTGATCGCCGCATAGCATCCCATGAATCCAATCATCGTCCGCTCAACGCTGGCCGAAAGTCCGAGGTGGTCAACAATCTCAAAATCCAGACCTGGCGCATAGAACCCGGTACAGCAAGTTACTAGCACATGAGTGATGCCGGAGAGCTCCTTCTCGCTCAGCGCAAGGCGGTCTACGGCATTTCGCATCAGCACCGGAGCGCTCTGCTCAAACAACTCCATACGCTGCGCCGTGCTCGGAAAATTACCTCGCTGATAAAACTTATTCGTATTATGCGACGAGAATCGATCGGAACCTTTCTGCGGATCGAGGAATGAATAGCGATGTGCGATGTCGGCGCGGCTCACCATCCGACGGAAAATTTTACGGAGTCGCGAATCAGTAAGCATTTTCTCTGCGAAGACGACGAAAGCATCATGCACATCGTGCTCTGGTACGGAAGTGGCGATGCGGTTCAGGTAAACCGTAGTCATGTGCAATAGGCCCTCAGCCCGGATTTCCCAAGAACGACTGCGGGCGACGCAGGAACCTGGCGACTGTCGCCTTCGGGGAGGATCCAGAAACGCGAAGAGTCGTCGCGTCCGGCTAGAGCGCGGCGTAATCGGGCGGAAGGATCGGCATAGCCATCGTCGGCGAGCGCGAATGAGCCGTAGTGGATCGCAAGGGCATAGTCGGCGCCGAGCTGGTCGCGGACTTCGACGGCCTGCTCGGGTGTCATGTGGACCGCTCCCATGAACCACTCTGGCTCGTAGGCACCAATGGGCAGCAGGGCGAGGCGAATAGGGGAATAACGATGGCCGATCTCGGCGAAGAAGTCGCCGAAGCCGGAATCGCCAGCAACATAAAGATTGCCGGCTGTGGCCTCGATCAGCCAACTGCACCACAAGGTTCGATTACGACGGAAGGGTGTGCGTCCGGAGAAGTGCTGGGCGCGAATACAGTGGAGCTGATGGCCACGCCAATTTACGGATTGGCTCCAGTCGAGTTCGCAAACGTCAGACAGGCCGCAGTGCCGAACCTGGCGTGCCACGCCGAGCGGACAAAAAACAGCGGGCTGGTGCTCGCTGGCGAGGCGCTTTAGGGTAGGGATATCGAGATGGTCGTAATGGTCATGGCTGAGAAAAATGGCGTCAATCGGTGGGAGGTCCACAAAGCGAACGCCCGGGTCGCGATGGCGCTGGGGACCGGCAAAGGAGACCGGGCTGACCCGGCGCGACCAGACGGGATCAGTGAGAAGGTTAAGGCCATCAGTCTGGAGCAGGACGGTGGAATGATTGATGAACGTGACGCGGAGGGCAGAATCCGGGATACGCTCCGGGGGCTTCGCCCCGGGAGGTGAGGAAATCCAACGCTGCCATCGGCCGGGACGACGAGTGCCAATCCACTTCATAATTTCGCGGAAACCCTGGTCCGGAACACCGGGATTGAAGTAGCGGCCATCGCGACAGTGAGGTATGGTCAGTCGAGAATCGCTCCGCTTTGCCTGGAAATTTTGGCCCATGGTATTGAAGATGCCTGAAGTCTTCACTCGTCAGACCCGCCGCGATGACATCCCGTACAGTGCATGCTATCTGGAAAGGGTGCCAACCAGATTAAGGTCAATCTCAACATCGTTACTCGCCTTCCAGAACAAGAAGCTCGGATTCTTTAGTCCCCACTGGACATAAGGCACCACAAAGTGAGCCTTGGCAGTTGCACCGCCGCTATCGAGATGCATTTGCACGGGAACTGTGATTTCATGCGGTGTTCCCGACAGGGTAAAGATCCCGGTCACCCGGATCGTCGAGTCGCCTGAAGGAGCCACGATGCCGGTATAGGTTTTCGGCTCAAAGGAAACGGTTGTGTACTGTTTCACCTTCAGGACATCGCTATCCATCTTCTTATCGCGATGTCTATTACCCGTCTTGCCGCTGCCGGCTGCGACGACTATCAATCCGGATAGTTTCGGAGTATCGCGGTCAAACTCAATGAATCCGGATTGGACGTGAAAGGTGCCATTGACGATCTCGTGAGTTGTGTTGAGGGTCATCTTAACCTGGCTGGCATCGGGATTGACGACGAAGCTCTGCTGCTGAGCAAACGCAGCCGGAGCGAGCGTGACCGCAAGAGCGAAGACCGCGAAAGATTTCATTGCATCTCCTCTACTGTGAGTTGGTTGATTCAGCCAGCTACCGCATGAGGTACAACATCTGGGTGCTGGGCAGCAACGCGCGTCAGCCTTGCTGTCACGCGCATTACGCCGGGCCAGACTCTGAGGCAAAACGGCAATACAGCACGCGCCAGTGAGTTGTTCAAGCCATTGGCGGCGAGCTCGGCAAGCCGCATCTGGGGCAGCAGTACGGACCGTAGGCGAGCCTGGAAGAGCGGCGCCGGCTCGTCTGCAAGATACGCAGCGGAAGCGCACCGAGCCGTGTGGAGAGCGATCGATATGCCATCGCCGGTGAACGAAGGGATGACGGCGGCCTGATCACCAATGCAATACAGCCCATCCTCGGTTGTGCGCCGAATGTGCCCGTAAGGGATATGCGTGACTGCGATCG
>JBOGMA010000433.1:0-4390 GCA_050746465.1 Acidobacteriaceae bacterium | reverse complement strand
CGTCGTACTCGCCCTCCAGAAACTCCGCCGCCGCCAGATTCGATAAGTGGCCCACCCGGGATAACACGCGCTGCTTCACGCTCCACGGATAAGGGCCGTCCCGCAACATATCTAAGTCATGGTTGGACTCCAGCATCAGAACGTCACACTTCTTGAGATGCCGCTTCGCGTTTTCAGGCATATAGCCGAGGTCGGTTGCCAGCCCAACCCGTACCCCATCTGCCTCAAAAACAAAGCCCACCGGGTCCGCCGCATCGTGCGGAATCGTGAACGGAGTCACAGAAATGTCGCCGACGCAGAAGCTGGAGCCGGCACAAAAATATTCGATTGCGGGGAGAGCGCAGGGGTCTTTTGCGGTCTCCTGATCGCCGGCCGTTGAACGCTGAACGCCGTCATCCTGGTCCCTGGTGCCTGGCTCCTGGTCGGCTTCCTGAGCCCTGCTCTTCAGCCAGTCCGCGTAGGTGACCCGCTTCTGCGGAGTCATCCAGCGAACCCAGGCCCGGTGGGTCGGCCCGGTGAAGTAGACGGGGATTCCCAGCTTGCGGGCGGTTACGGCGAGCCCCTGCACATGGTCCTGGTGCTCGTGAGTAATGAGGATGGCGTCAAGAGTGCGCGGGTCTTCGTCCGCCACCGCCATGCGCTTGAAAAGCTCACGGCAGGAGAGGCCGGCGTCCACCAGAATGCGGGTGCGGGAAGAAGAGAGAACCGTGCTGTTGCCTTTGGAACCACTGGCCAGCACCGTCATCTTCACCATGAGAACGAGAATACAGCGTAAACGTGTGGAGGGCGTCGGATTCGGCGTTGCCCGGACCAAACGATACATCTTAAAAGCTGGTTATCATTAGAAATCCCGCTGATCAGGAGACCAAATGCTCTCAGAGCCCGAAGTCCGGAAGTTCGCTGAAGACTGGATAAGTGCTTGGAACTCGCACGATCTTGACGCCATTCTGTCGCATTACGCGACCGATGTTGTTCTGACCTCGCCGACCGCGGCGAGACTTTTGCAGGACCCGAAGGGGAACATTGCAGGCAGGGATGCGCTGCAGCGATATTTTTCGCGCGGGCTTGAGGCTTATCCAAACCTCACTTTCGAGCTTCTCGATGTCCTCTGGGGAGTATCCAGCATCCTGCTCTATTACAAGAATCAGAACGGGACGAAGACCGGCGAGTTCATGGAACTGAATGCCGAAGGGAAAGTTGCGCGGGTGGTGGCGAACTACAGCGCGTGAGGCCGCGCTTTGAGCTACTCACTTTCGAGTCGGGTCTGGCACAATGGCTTACGCACCCGTATTCCCGTCCGGAGGCTGCCCCAAATGCGTAAGCTGGCGATTCTGATCTGTACCTGCATCCTTTTTGCCGCACCCTCCCTGTCGGTCGCGCAGAGTAAAGGCCCCGACGGGGCCGTCCCTGATGTTGTTCTGGCCGGGCTGCAGGCATACAAGAACGGGGGCGCGCAAGCGGCGGTTCAGGCGTGGATCAAGGGCGGTCCACTGGATGGAAGCGCGGACGCTTCGAGTGACGTCAGGGCTCTGGATCAGATTCAGCAGGCTTATGGGGGCTACAGATCCTGTGATGTGATCCATGCAGGAGACCTTACGCGCCGGATTCGTGTGATTTATCTCGCGATGTACTTTGAGAGGGGTCCGCTATTCGCCAAATTTGTGGTTTACCGAACCGGCGCGACCTGGGTGCTGACCAGCTTCAAATTCAACTCGGATGCCGATGCCATTCTGCCCTATGCGCCGCTCGGGCCTTAAGTGGCGGGTACTCTGGCGGGTGGCGCCTTTGTCGCTGCCTTCCGGCCGCTGGTGATTTTTCCGCTGAGGGCAATGGCGGCGAGCGCGAAGATCATGGGGAAGCATTCGAGGGTGTAGCGCGGCTCGGGCGCGGAGATGGTGAGGAGCAGGGCGCAGCGCATCAGGACGAACGCCAGCATGGCTGCCGATAGGGGCGGCCCTTTTTTTATGCCCCACGCGGTAAGGATGAGGTAGAGCAGGTTGAGTCCCGCATAGCTCCAGGCGAAGATGGTTTCTCCTTCGTGGGCCTGGAACTGCCACCAGCGCAGCTCGATCCAGAGGAGGGAGGTGCGGGGGCGGAGCCACATATCGGTCAGTCGCGCGACAGGCAGGCCGATGTGATAGCGGATGGGGTGGTCATGGATGCGGGCGGAGGCGAGGGCGCCGAAGCGCGCGTCTTCCGCAGCCGTGAGGGTGGTGGTTCGGTTGTAGTCGTCGAGGAGTTGCCTGGTCTGCTGGTATTGCGCGGGTGAGTCGGAGGCTCGGGAGGGCAGTTTGGTGATGTCGATCTGGTCGCTGTTGAGGTTCCAGTAGATGTCTGAAGTGCAGGCGAAGTCGGCGCAGACGGTTCGGGTCCAGCGTTCGAAGCCGGGGTTGGTGGGCTCGCCGGGATCTGTGGCAGAGCGCGGGGCGAGCGGCTGGATGACGTGAAAGGTTCGGTAGTTGCGGATGGTCCAGGGGATGAAGGGCAGGATGGAAACGACGCCGGCGATGACGGCGAATTTGACCATGCGCGGCAGGCCCCAGCGGCGGTATCCGTACCAGACCATGGCGGGGCAGAGGGCGACGGCGATGAGCGCTCCGTCGGGGCGGAGAAGCGCGGCGTAGGCCCAGGCGATGGCTTCGAGGATGGCCCACGACCAGCGCGGCTGCTCAAGAAAACGGACCAGCGCGTAGAGGGCGAGGGTGATGGAGAAGAGTTCCAGCGTTTCGGTCAGCGGGACGGCGGCGTAGTTGGCGGTGAAAGGGCAGAGGGCGGAGAGCCAGAGCGCCCACCAGGCGGCTTTTTCGTTCCAGATGCGGCGGGTGAAGGCGGCGATGAGCAGGCAGGTGGCAAGATCGATTACGATCTGCGCGTACATGACGGCGTGGTAGTGCTACATGCCGAAGAGCTTGAAGCAGAGCATGAGGAAGAGCGGATAACCGGGGAGGCGGATGAGCGTGGGCTGGAGGCTCCCGCTGAGCGTGGTTCCGTAGACGCCGTGAAGCATCCAGTTTTTAGCAACGGAGCCGTAGACGAGCGGGTCGCCGAGGATCTCCGGGTAGGCGTGGATGAACCAGAGGCGCAGGGCGGCTCCGGCGGTGAGCGCGAGCAGCACGAGCCACCAGCGGCGCGGAAGCCGGGAGTGGTTTGGGTACGGCATAAAAGGGTGCTGGATATAGGGTACAAGGGTCGGGCTGCGGATGGCGCAGCATTACGGTGGTGAAGCCTGTAAAGTAGAAGTAGCCCATTTTCCCACGATGAAGCAGATTTTCTATGACCCGAATCTGAAGCGATGGAAACGACTGCGTCGCTTAACGGATGTGGCGGTGGTGCTGGCTACGCTTATCGGGGTTCTTTTTATATTGAGTGTGGTCCGGCGCGAGCCCATGCCTGACCTGCTGCTGCCGGTGCAGAAGCGCAATTATCGAGCGCTGAACAATCGCCGGATTGGGGACAAACTGCGGAAGAACCTGGCGCGGCAAGCGCGCCGCAGGAGAACGCACCGGCCGGCATCGGAAGTTCCGCTGAATGGAGATGAGGGGCTGCGGGCGGCGTTCTATCAGAACGACGAGGGAAGCTACTCATCGTTGAAGCGGCACATACACCAGATCGACATGTTGTATCCGGACTGGCTGCACGTGACGTCGGCGACGGGCGACCTGATTGGAGCGACGCCGGAGTTTCCGATTCGGCTGTACAAGGTCGTGGACAAGCAGGGCGTACACGTAGTGGACCCCGGAAATCGCGTGGCCCGGCTGGTCAACGCGACCAAAGGCGCGACGGAAGTCTTTCCGATGCTCAACGACTATAACCCGCTGACGGAGGACTGGGAAGGGGATGCGATTGGGCAGATGCTGGAGAGTCCGGCGGCGCGCGAGTGGCTGCATGTGCAGCTTGATCGGTTCTTGTCGGCGAATCCGGGGTATCACGGGATTTGTCTGGATTTCGAACAGGTTCCGGTGAAAGACCACAAGCTCTACGCGGAGTGGATTGCGGAACTTTATCAGGACCTTCATGCGAAGAATCTGCGGCTGTATATCAACGTTGAAATTGGCAATAAAGATTGGTTCCTGAAGTCGCTGGCGGCGAATACCGATGGCGTGATTCTGATGAATTACGACCAGCATGAGGATTCAAGCGGGCCGGGGCCGGTTGCGGCGGAAGACTGGTTTGATACGAATCTGCAGAAGATGCTGAAGGCGATTCCGCGGGAGAAGATCATCTGCGGGATGGGGAATTACGGCTACGACTGGTCGATGCCGCTGCCGGTAAAAGGCAAGAAGCCCTCTGACAAGGTTCTGGACGTAACGGACGTGAGCGTGCAGGAGGCGTGGCAGCTCGCGGCGGACGCGGACGCAGACGTGCATCTGGAAGGCGATGAGCTGAATCC
>JBOGMA010000432.1:0-4948 GCA_050746465.1 Acidobacteriaceae bacterium | reverse complement strand
TCGACCTCGAGAACCTGCTTCAGGCGCTCTCCGATTATCTGCTCGACTCCGGCTTCCAGGACCCCTACTCCGATTACCAGTCCATGGACCAAACCCTCGACGATCTGCGCGAAGCCATCCGCCAGGCTCTCGAATCGGGCGAATTCCTCGACCAGGAGATGCAGCAGGCCATCGACGAACTCGCCGAAAACAACAAGCTCGACGACCTCATCGACAAGCTCATCGAGCGAATGCAGCAGGAAAACTACATCTCCAGCGAAGCTCCGCAAGTCGGCCCCAGCCAGGAGCAGCAACCGGGCGACATCGCCCGCCCGCAAGGCGAAGCCCGCTTCGAAGTCACCGACAAAAGCCTCGACTTCCTCGGCTACAAGGCGCTGCGCGAGCTGCTCGGATCATTAGGAAAAGCCCAAAGCGGCCGCCACGACACCCGCCACTGGGCCACCGGCATCGAGTCCGACGGAGCCACCCGCATCTACGAATTCGGCGACGTGCTCAACCTCGACGCCACCGCCACCCTCGCCTCCGCCATCGCGCGCGAAGGCCTCACGCTGCCGCTTAACATCGAGTACCGCGACCTCCACGTCCACCAATGCGAATACCAAAGCTCATGCGCCACCGTCGTCATGCTCGACTGCTCGCACTCCATGATCCTCTACGGCGAAGACCGCTTCACTCCGGCAAAAAAAGTCGCCATGGCGCTCTCGCACCTCATCCGCACGCAGTATCCAGGTGACTCGCTCTCGCTCGTCCTCTTCCACGACTCCGCCGAAGAGCTCCCCATCTCGCAACTCGCCCGCGTCAAGGTCGGTCCGTATTACACCAACACCCGCGAAGGCCTGCGCGTTGCCCAACGCATCCTCCGCGCCCAGCGCAAAGACATGAAGCAGATCGTCATGATCACCGACGGCAAGCCCTCCGCGCTCACGCTTGAAGACGGACGCATCTACCGCAACGCCTTCGGCCTTGATCCTCTCGTCGTCAGCGAAACGCTGGAAGAAGTAGCCCGCTGCAAGCGCTCCAGCATCATGATCAACACCTTCATGCTCGCCTCCGACCCCAGCCTCGTCGAGTTCGTCCATCAGGTCTCGCAAATGTGCCGCGGCAAAGCCTACTTCACCCGCCCCGAAACTCTCGGCGAATATCTCCTCATGGACTACATGCAGCGCCGCAGCCGCATGATTCACTGACTCAGGCGACATCTCGTAGCTTCCTGCTGTCTTCAAGAGTGACATTGCGTAGTATTGTTATCGATCGATCTTCAGCGGAATCGAAAGCTCTGAACGGAGGATGTACCTATGCGTCCAAGTGGTGATTCATTGGTTTTGCGTGACCATCGTGGTCGCGGCAGTCGTCTCGCATGGCGCGGCATTGTGTGCTTAGCGCTGCTATCCGCAATACCGGTCACGCTCGCAGCCCAGCCGGCCAACGATCCAGCATCCGCCGTCAACCCCATCATCGGAACCGGCACCGGCCCAGGCTCCACTGAAAACCTCTTCCCCGGGCCCAGCATGCCATTCGGAATGGTGCAGCTTAGCCCCGACACCGAGGATCACGGCTACGGCTACCACTATTTCCAGCATCAGATCCTCGACTTCAGCATGACCCACATGAGCGGTGTAGGATGCCCTAACGAAGGCGAAGTATCCTTTATGCCGACCGCCGGCCCCGTCGAGACGGAAGCCGAGGCCTATCAGTCCCCTTACTCACATCAGCAGGAAAGCGCGTCACCCGGCTATTACCAGGTTCAGCTCCTCCGCTCTGGGATTCGCGTTGAGCTGACGGCCACCGAGCGCACCGGCGAAGCAAAATTGACCTTCCCCGCAAACCAGCAGGCGAACCTGCTCATTCCCATCAGCCACACGCTCAACCAGTCTGTGGGCTCGTCGATTCAAGTCATCGGCAACAATACCGTCCAAGGCTACGTCACCAACCTGACCTTCTGCAACAGCGACCGCACCTACAAGGTCTTTTTCGTGATGCACTTCAACCATCCATTCACGAGCTACGGAACGTGGACCGGCTTCCGCGACAGTGCTCCCGCAAAGCTGACGGCCGACAGTCGGCAGGCGACTCAGGATTCCGTAGATCGCCGCGCCGGCGCTTATCTCTCCTGGCCAGAGAGCACCCAACCTCAGTCCATCACCGTGAGCATCGGCATCTCCTACGTCGATCAGAATGGAGCCGCAGCCAACCTGAAAGCCGAGGCCGCCAACAAGACCTTCGAACAAATCCGCACCGAATCCACCGCCGCGTGGAAAAAAGCTCTCGGCGTCGTGGACGTGACCGGCGGAACCCAAAAGCAGCGCACCGTCTTCTATACAGCGCTTTATCACAGCCTGTTGATGCCAAGCATCTTCAACGACACAGACGGAAGATACCTCGGCTTCGACGGCCAGCTTCACACCGTGGCTGCCGGTCACAACATCTACGACAACTACTCCGGATGGGACGTCTATCGCAGCCAGATGCCGCTCGTGGCGTTGCTTGATCCCCAGCGCATGCAGGACATCGCGCAGTCCATAGTCCTCATGGATCAACAGGGCGGGTGGATTGACCGCTGGCCGCAGATCAACCGCTACACAAACATCATGGCCGGCAGTCCCCTGTCCATCGTGCTTGCGACAGCATGGCGTGACGGCCTGCACAATTTCGACATGAACGCCGCATGGCAGGCCATGTATAAAGACGCAACCCAGGCTCCGCCGCCGGGCAGCCCCTATCAGGGCGAAGTCGGAATGCACTGGATCAACACCGTCCACTTCGTGCCCGACGACAAAGTAAGTTACGGATCCGTTTCGCAGCTACAGGAAGATACCCTGGCCTACGCATCTCTCTACTATTTGGCGAAGGACCTGGGCAAGCAAGATGCGGCGCACACCCTTTACGAGCGAGCCCTTTACTACCGCAATCTCTTCAACCCGCAGGACAAAATGTTCCGCCCGCGCAACGCCAATGGCCAATGGGTTCCAAACTTCGACCCCACAAAAGATCACGGCTTCATCGAGGGCTCCGGCTGGCACTATCAGTGGTTCGCTCCAGCGGACCTCGCCTGGGTCATTCAGGCGATGGGGAAGGACAACTTCAACCAGCGCCTCACAAAGTTCTTCTCCTACCCCAAGCCAGGCTGGTACGGCCAGTATTACAACCCCTACAACGAGACGGACCTCGAAGCGCCCTACGAGTTCAACTTTTCAGGCGAGCCGTGGATGACCCAGCGCGCGGTGCGGCGCGTGCTCAACGAAAACTACCCCGACACACCCGACGGCATTCCCGGTAATGATGACGCTGGCGAAATGTCCTCCTGGGCGGCGATGAGCATGATGGGCTTCTACTCGGTCGACCCGGCCAGCCGAGCCTACGAGCTGGCAAGCCCCGTCTTCTCAAAGGTGGTCATCCATCTGCAATCTCCATACACCGGAAAGACCTTCACCATCGAATCTTCACCGGATCCCGCAGCGAACAAATACATTCAGAACGTAAAGCTCAACGGGAACGCTCACACCAAAAACTGGATCGATTTCGGAGACATCAGCAAGGGCGGAACATTGCAAATCACGCTCGGCCCCAGCCCCAACAAACAATGGGGATCATCAGCCAACGATCTCCCACCATCCCTGAGCAACCAGCAACCGTAACAGCGGCGACATTGGAACCACAATCGAGCGGCGCCACGCCAGGCGCCGCTCAAGCTCAGCTTTCGCCACCCAGTATTTCCTGAGCCCTGAGCCCTGCGCCCTGCCTCAAACGCCCTTCTTCAGCGGCTCCCAAACATACTTATGAATTTGCAAACTCAGCCGGGCATCCAGCCCGTCGGCCAGCATCCACTCCACCAGCTCGCGCGGATCAAGAAGGCAATTTTCGGTAGTCCGCTCCGGCGTTGGAGTCTTTGAAAACGCCGGCGAAAGCAGAATCCCGCCCACGCGCCCTTCCACCGCAATGTTGCGAATAAAATCGCGAGCGTACTCATAATCCTCGCGATTGGTAATCACAAACTTCACCTCATCGCGATCCGTGAGTGACGCAAGGTTCGTCATTCGAAATCGCCCGCCCTCGCCCGAACCCGGACACTTCACATCGATGATCTTATGCACAGCCTTCGGCACATTCTCCACCGGACGCTCGCCACTCGTCTCAATCATCAGCTCGTAACCGCTGCGCAGCAGCCGCTCCATCAGCGGAACAACTTCGCGCTCCTGCAGCAACGGCTCGCCGCCCGTAAACTCCACCAGCTTCACCGGAGCCAGCTTCTCAATCTCGGCCGCAACCTCGTCTTCCGACATTTTGTAACCGCCGGTGAACGTATATTCCGAGTCGCACCACGAGCAGCGCAGGTTGCACCCCGCCAGCCGCACAAAAATGCACGGCCGCCCCGCAAAGCTCGACTCGCCCTGAATGGATTTATAAATTTCGATTAGATACACGGATGATTCGCTTACTCGTAATAGGTCGCCGTCGTCGTGTCGGTCTCGTAAATCGTGCAGTCCTTCACGCCTACGCGCCCCTGCGTCAGCACCGCAAGCTGCTGGTTGGTCTCGTCGTAGAAAAAGCGCGCCAGGTTCTCCGCCGAGGGATTGATCTCCGTAAACGGCGCAAGATCATTCAGCATCTGGTGGTCCAGCCGATCAATCACCGGCCGCATCACATGCTTCAGGTCTTTAAAGTCCAGCAGCAGCCCGGACGCATCCAGCGTCTCGCCCTTCAGCGTAATGCGAACCTTATAATTGTGCCCGTGCGGATTCTCGCACTTCCCGCGATAATTCCTCAGGTAATGTCCCGAGGAAAACTCGCGCTCCACCGTAACTTCATACATATCGATTAGCTTTCCAGGGCACACTGCCCTGTCTATATTGTAGCTTCCATCGACCGGCAACTTCTGAACCCTGATCGCTGAACGCTTACCCTGTTCCCTGTGCGGGTGCCCCACGTCTCGCTTTTGAGACGTGGGTTT
>JBOGMA010000431.1:0-4594 GCA_050746465.1 Acidobacteriaceae bacterium | reverse complement strand
TCACCCAACACCGCCCCCGACTTCCTCGATCAGGTCATCCGGAAAGTTCTCGACTGGTTCGACGGCCCCATCGCCATTGGCCTCCGCTCCGGCCCCGGCTCCGGCCCCAATGTCACGCTCCCCTTCGGCACGCGCGCCGAACTCATCCTGGAACCCGAACCCCAACTCCGCTCCCTCGAACCAGCAACCCAGGTCTAGTCACTCTATGTCGGAAACGAAACACATCCACCTCATCGGAATCTGCGGCACTGCCATGGCCTCGCTCGCCGGACTGCTCCAGCTCAAAGGCCACCGCGTCACCGGCTCCGACCAGGCCGCCTACCCGCCCATGTGCGACCTGCTCCATCGCCTCGGCATCACCGTCGCTGAGCCGTTCAGCGAGCATAACCTGGAACCGCATCCCGACCTCGTCATCATCGGCAACGCCATCTCGCGCGGCAACGTGGAACTCGAATACGTCCTCGACCATCGCATCCCGTTCGCATCGCTCGCCAGGACCATCGGCGAAGAGTTTCTCCCCGGCCGCGACTCGCTCGTCGTGGCGGGGACTCACGGCAAAACCACCACCACCAGCATGCTCGCGTGGATCTACGAAGTCGCCTCGCGCCAGAACCCCGATCTCGCGCCCTCCTTTCTCATCGGAGGCGTCGCCGAAAACTTCGGGACCAGCTTCCAGCTCCGCGACACCTCACCGCTCATTCTTGAAGGCGACGAGTACGATACGGCCTTCTTCGACAAGGGCCCCAAGTTCATGCACTATTTCCCCTCGGCCCTCATCCTTACCCACGTCGAATACGACCACGCCGACATCTACCGCGATCTCGACGCCGTAAAGACCGCCTTCAAGCGCCTCGTCAACCTCGTCCCGCGCCGCGGCCGTATCGTCGCGTACGACGCCGCACCTAACGTCACCGGATGTGTCAGCCGAGCCCTCTGCCCCGTCGAGCGCTACGGCTTCCAGCCCGACTCCCACTGGCGTCTCCACTCGCTCACCCAATCCGGAACCCACAGCCAATGGAAAGTCGAACGCGAAGGCCAGCCCTGGGCCGACTTCACTCTCGCCATGCCCGGAGCACACAACGCCCTCAACGCCACCGCCGCCGGTGCGCTCGCCTTTGGACAAGGCGTTCCGCTCCCCGCGATAACTGAAGCCCTCGCCACCTTCCGGAGCGTCAAGCGCCGCCTCGAAGTCCGCGCCGAAATCAGCGGCATCACCATCATCGACGACTTCGCCCACCACCCTACGGCCATCCGCGAAACCCTCACCGCCCTGCGAGCCGCTTACCCCGGCGCACGCCTCTGGGCCGTGCTGGAACCCCGCTCCAACACCCTTCGCCGCAACGTCTTTGAGCGCGAACTCGTCCAGAGCCTCGCCCTCGCCGACCACATCATCCTCGCCGGGGTCTTCAAGCAGGAAAACATCCCCGCCGCCGAGCGACTCCACCCGGAGTCCGTCATTGCCGCTCTCAATGCCGAAGGCCATCCCGCCGAACTCCACCCCAGCGCCGACGCCATCGTTGAAGCCATCGCGCCCCAACTCCGCCCCAACGATCTGGTCGCCATCCTCTCCAACGGAGGCTTCGACGGCATCTACGAGAAGCTCCCCGCCCGCCTCCGCGAGCTCGCTCCCGCGGAAAAATAATGCTCCGCGCCCTCACCCTACTCGCCATCTACATCGCCCTCGGCCTTCCCGCCGCCATCATCGGAATCCCCTGGGCCCTCGTAACCGGCAACATCGAACCCGCCTACCAGTGGGGCATGGCCATCGCCCGCATCGGCCTCCGCATCGTCGGCATCCAGGTCGAAGCCGAGTGGCAGGCCCCGCTCGACCCGGCAAAAAAGTACCTCTTCTATTCCAACCACCTCTCCAACCTCGACCCTCCCGTGCTCATCCCGCTGCTTCCGGGGCGAACCTCCATCTTTATTAAGCGCTCGCTGCTTCGCATTCCCATCCTCGGCTACGGAATGAAGCTCGCCGGCTTCATCCCCGTCACCCGCGAAGGAACCGTCGAAGCCGCCAAACAGAGCGTCGACACGGCAGCCAGAGAAATGTCCCGCGGCGTCCACATCACCTCGTTTGTCGAAGGCACCCGTTCGCCCGACGGACGGCTCCTGCCCTTCAAAAAAGGTCCGTTCTACCTGGCCATGGAAACCTGCGCTCCCGTGGTCCCGATCACCATTCGCGGAACCGAAAAGCTCATGCCCAAAGGCAGCCTTCGCGTCCGTCCCGGGACTGTGCGGGTCCTCTTCCACCCGCCGCTAGATCCCGCGAAATACTCGACCCGCGAGGAGCTGATGGAGGCGGTGCGGGAGAGCATCGGGTCAGGGCTCAGAAACAATGCTGAGTAGCGAAATTGCATAAAATATAGAAAATAAAGGTGCATCTTGCAAAATATAGAAAATTAAGGAGAAAGCTGGAGGCGGGCGAATTGGGACTTCCTGTGGAAAAACTTGTCAAGAGGTGAATCGTATAACTAGCCTGGAATGAGAAGGTTAAAAATGCATGTGAATTATTCGGATTTGATATTCTGAACTTAAGAGTGAAATTTTGAAGGCGCAGCCATCGGTTGCGCCTTTTGCTTTTAGCTGAAATCTGTCCCGAGGAGAAGATGATGTCGAACCCTGTCGCGCAATGCACTCACGTAAAGACCAACGGAAAGGTTTGCGGATCGCCCGCCGTTTCCGGAACCGCGTTCTGCTATCACCACGCGGCGGTGAAGGCGGCGCTGGGAAAGGTCCAGCCGAACAGCAGAGCCGGAAATGGAGTGTTCGCGCCCATCCCGTTCGTCTTTCCCGAGGACCGCGCATCGATGCAGATCAATTTCTTCCTGTTGCTGCAGGCCTTCAACGAGGGGCGGATCGACCTCAAGCATTTCAAAGCCATGATGAGCATGCTGAAGTCCATGGCCGCGAATCTGGGAAAATCAGGGTCGTTGACGGAAGAGAGGGAACAAAAAAGCGGCGCTCAAAGCTCAGGGCGCAGGGCTCAGGAAGAGGATGACGAGGACGAGGACGATCCCTTTGCCGATTTGCGGCATCTTCCCGAGTCGGAATTCAATGACGCGATGAGAGACCGGGTGAAGAAAATGTTTGCAGAGGAGCGAGCCGCCGAGGAACAGAAGCAGGCTGGTGGGAATGCTGCGCGATTACAGGTTTGAAGGTAATTCCAGAGGCAGGGTCTGTTAACACCATCTGGACGGCAGGGGAGAGGAGGGGAGTTTTGTCTGTCAGCATAAACGCGTCTGCTGGTTCAACGTCAGCACCCTGAGAATCCATACCTAAAGCAGCGCGGGCCGCCCTGCTTGAGGAGACGAGCTGGAACATACCCCGTGACAATGGTAATCTGAAGCACAAGGGTATATGGGGCGATAATAAATCTGTATATTCGACTGCACAGCGAAAAGCCCTTGTTCCCCTATCATCAATCTGGTATCGAACGTTGGAGTGCGAAATGAGCGAAGCAATCCAGCTATATCCCCTCGTCTTCAATTTGCAGAACGCCATCGAAGGCTGCGGCTTTTTGGCGGGCATCACCCTCAGAGGTAAGGCGGTGATGGAGCGCGACGAACACGGGGAATGGTGGCTGTATGGTGTGTGTCCTGGCGCAATCGCGGCGGGAGGAGAGACGCCAAACGAGGCGTTCCTTAATTTCACAAGTCGCTATAAGGAAGTTCTCTTGGACGTAGCAGAGGAGTGCAAAGATCTTCCCGCGTTCACGATTGCGATAGAAAAGTTCTTCAAAGCGGAAGATAAAGAAGAGAGCGCACGGTGGGAACGGGGCTTGGAAGCAGTGCGGCGGAATGAGTCGGTTATTCCAGAGCCGTTCAAAACACTACCTCGAGAAAAGGCGGAAGACTTCCGGACTGGCGTCCACATCGAACAGCTCGACAAGAAAAAGAGCAACGAGTTCAAGCCCACAAATAACGTTCTGGATTTTATGGCGCAAGCTGCCTAATGTCTGTCTCAGAGGATTTTTCCGAAGTCGAGAAAATGCTCAAAAAGTGCGCGCCCGGGCATACCGTGCGCGTGACCACCCACAGCCGCCAGATTCGTTTCGATGGGAAGGTATATCCGTCGTTACCCAAGCACAAGACCATCGAACACGGCTACATCAGAAAATTAATAAGTTTTCTAGGGCTTAGCGTTGATTGTGCGGCGAAATATCTGCCAAATGTAAGGTTTAGGGAAGAAACCGCGCGGCCCCAGACCCAAGAGATGCATGCGCCCGCGGCGAAGCAGAGCAGAAGACAATCCTCGCGTACCTAGTTCCCTATGGTGGTGAAATTGGCTCAAAATTGGTTCGCCAAGGCGGGTATTGTCTTTGGAAATATGCTGGCGAGAGTGACATCGAAAAACCAGATCACGCTGCCAAAGGCGGTGGCAAGCCGGTTTGCGGACGTGGAGTATTTCGATGTCAGCACCGATGGCGAATGTGTCGTCCTGCGCCCGTTGCGGGAGAGCCGGGCGGAGGAGGTGCGGTCGAGGCTGGCGGAGCTTGGCATCGACGAACAGGATGTGGCCGACGCGATGGATTGGGCCCGGAAGCCAGCGTAAGCGGCGCCTTTCGGCGGCGGAGTACATGAGGATCGCGGGA
>JBOGMA010000430.1:0-10366 GCA_050746465.1 Acidobacteriaceae bacterium | reverse complement strand
CGGTGATATGGGTGCCCAGCCAAAATTGTAAATGCGCGATAGATTTGTTCGCTGACGACGACCCGAGCCAGTTCGTGAGGCAGCGTCATAGGCCCCAGAGAGAGCAGCAGGCCGGCGCGCGCCCGATCGGCGCTGGACCAGCCGTCAGCCGGGCCCAGTGCAAATACGATCTGCTGACGGCCTTCGTCACGCTGATGTCGCAGCCACTCGGCGAAGTCCTGGGAGGAAAACTGTTTGCCGCGTTCGTCGAGCATAACCAGGATCGGGGAGGTTCTGCCCTTAAGGCGCTCCAGCCACTCGAACAGCGCAGCGGCCGATTTGAAGACCTGGCCTTCGGTGTCTGCATAGATTCGGGTCCGAACAAGATACTCATCGGCCGCGTCTTGGAAGCGCTCGCTCCGACCTCGAACCGCGACCGACGCCAAGTCGATCTTCACAGGCGGAAAACCCCGAGCGGCGGGCACCCCGCGGTCGAAGATATTGGCGAGGGCGACCGGTTGGGAGCATTTGGTTGCATTTTTATGTAGGCACCTGGTTACAAAATATAGATTATTGGATTTTTAAAATATTTGGTACGAAACAACCCGAATGGAATACATATATTTTCGGGTAAGGACCCTTCTTGCTACGCCATCGCCGCTAAGTAAACAAACGATTTACCTAGAGTAGCTCGGCCGAGAGCCGAACAGCCTGCAAAGGACGCCGATCTTTGGCTCCGCAATTGCATAAGTATAGTGTCCCAGCACCAACAATTTTGCAGTTCACGCGTAGGAGTTTTCAATTCCCTTTTCGCTCTGGAAAATCCTGCGCTTTTGCCGAGAGAGGGAATCCCAAGCAGGTTCACCCCGGCGCTCCATGACTTTCGATCCATTTATCGCGGTTCACGTTTGCGGGGTCAGTGTTCAGCAAGAAGAGTTTTCGATGCTTCGGAGGAACGATGAAGTTTAAGTTTTTGCTTTTTGTGGCGGCGGTTGCTTCCATCATCTGCCTTGTGTTCTCACCAAGTGTTCATGCCCAGACTGGTTTTGGCACGGTCACGGGTGTCGTCACTGATTCCACAGGGGCAGTTATTCCCGGCGTTACTGTCGTTCTAACGAATCCATCGAAAGGAACGAAGGTTACGGCCGTCACAAATTCAGCGGGTTCTTATCGCATTGCCAACGTCCCTCCGGGGCCAGACTACGAATTGGTCTTCTCTCACGAGGGTTTTTCGGATTTTCTGGTCCACAGAATTTATGTGAACGTGGCGAACGTTGACACGGAAAACGCCAGGCTTACGCCAGGAACCCACGTGGAGATCACGGTGAATGCCGGTGAAGCGGGAGCAACCCTCAACACCGAAGACGCGACGATTGGGAACAACTTCCAGATTTCCAAGCTGGATGACCTGCCAGTTCAAAGCCGCCTCTCCCCGGGAGTCTTGTTTACCCTTCAGCCAGGAATCACCCTGACCGGAGCAACCACCGGTGCGCGAGTCGACCAGACCCAGGTAACGGTGGACGGGCTCGATGTGAATGATTTCGGCACCGGGAATTTCCGCTCCATCACCGCGAATGCCCCGGTGGACGCTATTCAGGAGTTTCGCGGTACCACAGCCGGTTTCACGGCAAGCAGCGGCCCGGGTGGCGGCGGCCAGTTTCAACTCATCACCAGAAGCGGCAGCAACCAGTGGCACGGGATGGCAAACGAGTATCACCGCGACAACTCCACCGAGGCGAATAACTGGTTTAACAATGAGTTCGGCCTTCGCGCTCCCAAGCTGGTGCAGAACCAGTTTGGAGGCAATATAGGCGGACCCATCAAGCATGATCGAGCATTCTTCTTTTTTGATTACGAAAATTCCCGCGTTGCCCAGTCCGACTCAGAGCTCCGGACGGTGCCCTTACCGTCATTCACGGCGGGAAACGTATCGTATATCAATAACGGCGCCAATTGCCTTTACACCAGCCGCCAGAACACGACTCCTAATTGCATCAGTTCGCTAACGCCTGCGCAGGTCCTGGCCATCGATCCCGCACACGTCGGCGAAAGCCCCGCCGTAATGCAAATGATCACAACTTTGTATCCGGCCGCGAACGACGTGACCTCGGGAGACGGCATCAATACGGGCGGCTTTCGCTTCAACGCTCCGGATTTCACCTATACGACCGACTATACCGGCCGCATCGACTACAACTTGACAGACCGTATCAAGATTTATGGCATTGGCACCTTCTCTCGCGAAAACGCAGTCCAGGATGCGCCGCAATTTCCCGGCCTTCCACTTGCCGGCCAGTTTGTGGACCGCAGCTATCGCTATGTCGCCGGAATGAACTGGCAAATCAGCACCAACAAGGAAAACCAGTTCTCTTATGGCGAGACCGTCCAGGATTGGAGCTTCCCGCGTGCCTCAAATCCGCTTGGGATTAATCAGATCAGCTTTTCCTCCGGCACGTTCAACTTGATGGATACGCCTTACTCTGACCCGACAAACTCGCAGGCGCGGCGTGTTCCTATCCCGCAGGTCCAGGACAACTTCAGCTGGGACATCGGGCGGCACTCGCTGTCAATCGGAGGCACGTTCAAATGGATCACCGCCACCGACAACACGGTTTTGGACTACAACAGCTATACGATCGGGCTGGGTGGTCAAATTCAGGGATTTGACGCCGCAGTCCGTCCCGCCGACTTAAAGCCCAACAGCGGCACGGCGGCCGTAACTTACGACAGCGCCCTGGCGGCCATTCTCGGACGGGTTGCCGAGATCAATACCACGGTGAACTATGATTCGGCAGGCAACCCTCTTCCACAAGGAACAGGGTCGCGGCGATCCTACAAGTACTATCAGACGCTTGCCTACATCGGCGACAGTTGGAAAGTTACACCCACCCTCACCCTGACCTATGGCTTGAATTACCAGTATTTCTCAGTTCCCTACGAGTCGGATGGCTTGGAAACCGTGCAGACCACGCCCTTCGATACTTATTTCGCCGACCGTGCCCGGCAGAGCGCGCAGGGAATAAGCGGGCCGGACGCCGTTCCTTTCCTGACGTATGTGCTCGGAGGGCCGAAAAATCACGGGCCGGGTTATTACGCTCCGGATTACAAGGATTTCGGACCCCGCGTTGCGTTTGCCTGGAACCCGGAATTCGACCAAAAATCCGTTTTCAGCGGCAGCTTCGGAATTGTCTATGACCGCACAATCGTAAGCGCTGTTCAATACCAGCAGGACCAGTATTCCTACCTGTTCCAACAGCCGGACACCGTAAGTAATGGCGACAGCACGAACCCTGATGGATCGCTGGCAACCGATCCACGCTACGATAATGCTCCGGCTGCTCCAGTGCCGGTCACCCCAAAGCCCCCGTTTACTCCGTGGGTAGACGACACGGGCCTTCCATATGGTCTGCAGAATGGCGGCGCCTTCAACGAAATGATTGACCCCAAGTTGAAGACTCCTTATTCCATGATTATCAATTTCGGATTCCAGCATGAAATGCCGGGTTCGGCAATTCTTCGCGTCAGCTATGTAGGCCGTCTCGGTCGTCGCTTGCTCGGCCAAGCCGATTCGAATCAGCTAATCGACTTTCCGGATGCGGCTTCCGGGCAGCTGATGTCGCAGGCGATGGGCAACGTCACCACGGAACTCCGCGCGGGCGCCGATCCCACCAACCTTCCCGCCGAGCCTTGGTTTGAGAACCAGGCCTACCCAGGTATCGGCGCGGCTTATGGCTATCCAAACAACACCTCCCTTTTCGCCTCCTCCTCCCTCAATTCACTCTTTTACAAGGGCGACTTCGCCGATACGATTCAGGGGCTTTCCGGCCTGCTGGACTACAACGTGGGCATGGGCGCGCAGTTTTCTGAAAATTCCTTCTACACTAACAAGGGATTTTCCTCCTACAACGGGCTTCTCGTCACAGTTGAGAAGAACCTTACCCACGGATTCCAGTTCACCGGAAACTATACCTGGTCGCACTCCATCGACAATGTCTCGGTCATTGCGAACAGTCCAGCCCTCGGCGGCTACGGCTTTATCTGCGATGCCCTTCGGCCTCGGTTGTGCCGCGGTAACTCCGACTTTGACACCACCCACTACGTTACTGGGCTCTTCAGCTATGCGCTGCCCTTTGGACGGGGACGGCAATTTGCGAACACCATCCCCTGGGGCCTGAATGAACTCATAGGCGGTTGGAGCTTAAGCGGCATTCCCACCTGGCACAGCGGCACCGCCTACTCCACCGTGTCCAGCGCATTCGTCGCCGGATATGCCAACGACGCCCCCGCCCTCTTCAATGGTGACATCGGCGCGCTGAAGCATAGCGTGCATAAGGTAAGCGGTGGTCAGCTCTTCATGTATGCGGATCCAGCCGCCGCGGCCGAGGCATTCCAGGGGCCCATCGGCTTCCAGATTGGCGCCCGGAACTCCCTGCGCGGACCGCAATATTTCAACGTGGATGCGGGGTTGGCTAAGACCTTCGGCATCTGGCCCGAGCATGGACTGAATATGCAGTTCCGTGCCGACGCCTTCAACGTCCTCAACCACCCCAACTTCGACTCGCCCGGCGACAATGCGCCTTCCCCCTATCAGGACATCACGACCAGCAACTTCGGCCAGTTGACGTCAATGAATGGCGGGCCTCGCGTATTGCAACTCGGTGCTCGCATGCAGTTCTAACTAGTCATCCTTAGTCTCGTTGTGTGAACCAAATGGCGGGCGCATCTCGATCGGGGTGCGCCCGTATCTCTTTGTCTCCCCGTGCGTCTCTGGGACGCACCCCGTCGACGGCTACTACTGATTTCACTTTGCGTCATATCGTAATTCGCGCCGTGAACGAGACTTGCGGGCGCGCAAGCGCTGGGTTTCGCGACTTCATGGGCTTCGGGCGGGGCATCTTCTAAGCTCGCGATTGCTTCCTAGGTTTGTTCGGTTGTGTTCGTCTGCACGACCTGTTGCTATCTGGTGGAAACGACTTAAACCGCCAGCGAACGTTTCAGCAAGACTCTTTATCCCAGCCTCGGTTATGCCTGGGAACAGTATGAAAACAAAATAGAGCAAGCGCCCGACCAGCTTTTGAATGTCTTCTTTCGGAGGAGTCATGAAGCTCAAGTTTGCCCTCTTTGTGACAATTTGTTGCGCGGCCACTCTCATCATCCCCGGCCCCATACTGAGTGCCCAGAACGTCTACGGCACCATTCACGGAACCGTCACCGATACAACGGGAGCCGTAATTCCCAACGCGACTGTCACAGCAACCAACAACTCAACCAACATCAAGACCACGGTGACTACCGACGCGAACGGTTACTATGTGTTTCCGCAATTGCAGACCGGTGGCCCTTACTCCGTAACGGTCACGGCGCCAAATTTTCAGAAATTCCAGAGCACCGGCATCACTCTGGCACTGAACGCTAACCTTAACGTGAGCGCCGCCTTGCACCCCGGCTCATCCACAACGACAATCCAGGTGCAGGCCGCCGCGGTGCAGGTGGAAACCTCGGACACCCAACTCAAGAGTGACATCACGGGAGCGACGATGGAAGCCCTCCCACTGCTGAGCCGCAACCCGGTCCAATTGCAAAAGACCGCCCCGGGCGTGATGGAGTCATCCGATCGCTTTGGGACCTTCTCGACGAACGGCAGCCAGACGCCGCAGAACGCATTCATCCTCGACGGAACCGACATCAACGACGGCCCGCTGCAAACCGCCGGCATCACGCCGAACATTGACGCACTGGCCGAGATGCAGGTGGTGAGCAGCACTCTGAATCCGGAATACTCGCGCAACTCGGGCGCGATCGTGAGCGAGACAATCAAGAGCGGCACGAATCACTTTCATGGAGATGGGTTTGAATTCTACCGTGATACTTTCTTGAACAACGGGAATTACTTCTCGCCGACGCGCCCGCCATTTCACCAGAATGTCTATGGTGGTACGCTGGGCGGGCCCGTCCTGAGGGACAAGCTGTTCTTCTTCCTCGCCTACCAGGGCTATCGTAATGCCACAGCCACCACAAACTTTACCAATACGTTCAGTCCGGCGGAAATGGCGGGCAGCTTTACGGGAGTGACGGGGAACGTGGACCCGGTCAACAACCCCGGAGGCAACTTGATTCCTGTGGATACTATTCCCGGATGCCCCAAGGGGACCTCGTGGGCCACCTGCGTTGGCCCTTCAGGAAACCTGACCATTCCCACCAGCGCGTTTGATCCCACCGCCGACGCGATTGCCCAGAAATACGCACCGCCACAGACGACAACCGTGGGAGGCATTCCGGGCAACTTTTTCAATTCGGCGAATACGGCCGCGCTCGACCAGGGGATTATCCGAATCGATTTTCATTTGAGTTCGCACGACACGCTCTGGGCATCCTCCATCTTCCAGTCCAATCCAGATACCGCCGGGATCCCGTTTGACGGGGCAAGCGTTCCTGGCTTTGGAATGAGGGATGCCCGGCATTTCAAGGTATTCAGCGCAGCCTATACGCATACCTTTTCTCCAACCACACTCAACGACCTGCGTGCGGGCTACTATCGCTTCAACTACGCGGCTGTATACCCTCAAAATCCAGTAGCGCCCTCGAGCCTTGGATTCAATACCACTCCGCAAACCGCGGTAGGGGCGGGTGTGCCTGTCATCAACATTCTGAATGGCCCGGTATTCGGCTTCAGCAACGACGGTCCGCAGCCGCGCAAGGACGTGAACTATGACTTTAATGACAACTTCACCAAAATCGTCGGAAGCCACAGCCTGAAATTCGGCGCGCACCTGGAGAAGTTTGTAGTCAGCAATCCGTTCGCCGCCGATAACAACGGCAGCTATAACTACAACGGCGGCGGACCATATAGTTCTGGAAACCCGGTCCTCGACTATTTCCTCGGGATTCCAGACAGCTACGATCAGCAGTCTGGAGGTTTTATTGATGCAATAGCCTGGGAATACTACGCCTATGCCCAGGATAGCTGGAAAGCAAGTAGCTCGCTGACCTTGAACTATGGGCTGGCCTGGGACGCGGAAGAGCCGAACTCCAACCATCAGTTCAATGGAATCGGAATCAGTTGCACACGCTCTCCGACCGCACTTCAAACGTCTTTCCCGGCGCCTTTCTGGGGCTGCTCTGGCCGGGCGACAAGGGCTGCAACAACATGGGAGGCCCCACTACGAAGTGGAACCACTTTGCGCCTCGCTTCGGGTTTGACTGGTCTCCTGCTTCGGGACCAGGCGCATTGATCGGAGAAGCCGGCCGGCATGACTTCTCCCTGCGCGGCGGCTTCGGAGTTTACTATAACCGCGACCAGGAAGAAGGCTCGCTGCAGAACCTGAGTTCGCCGCCGTTCAGCCTTAATTCCGAGGGCATTAGCAGCCAGGTACAAGGAACGAGCCCGAGCTTCGCCAATCCATTTGTAGATATCTTTGATTCAACGGTCGCAGGTGTAAATCCGTTTCCTTTCGCGGTTCCGCAGCCTGGCGCCACGATTAACTGGTCGGACTTTGACGGGCTGGATATTAACGCCTTCGACCCTAAATACACGGTGCCGATCGTATATAACTTCAATCTGAACATCCAGCGTGCGCTGCCCGGAGCCATGGTTCTCCAGGTGGGATATGTCGGCTCGCTCGGACACCACCTGCCGAGCGTATACGACGCAGATCCAATCACGCCCGCGGGCCATGCTGCCTGTCTGGCGAACGCCCAATGCGTCGCAAACCGCACCTTCATTCATCCTCTTTTCCCGCAGTACACTGCGCTTGCGGACATCACCAGTCCGGTTGACCCGGCAACGAGCATCCCCTACTACTATGGTGTGGGCGCTCAGGCCACATTGGCCAGCTCAAACTACAACTCACTGCAGATTCAGTTGCAGAAGGCAGCAACGCACGGGTTGACCTTTAACATCGCATATACCTATTCACATGCACTGGATAACTCGTCAAACCTGGAAAGCTCAGGGTTTAATGGGCGCGGAATTAATTTTGTTCAGGGCTACCAATACCTGAGCTACGGTGATTCAGACTTTGACGCCCGGCATCGACTGGTTGCTTATTACACCTATCAGGTACCTTTGACCGCAGGGATGAAGAGCCACCTGGCCGTCCGCGAGATCCTGGGCGGCTGGACCCTTTCAGGAATTACAGCTGTACAGAGCGGATTCCCGATAACGCTAATGGAACTGGGTGACTATAACTCGCTCTGGTGCGACGGATACTTCTATTACTATTGCCCGGACTCGCCAGATACCTCTACTTACCACATCAAGAGCCTGGCTCCCCGGAACATTCAAACGTTTACGGAAAATGGTACCGGTACACCAGGAACCGGAAATTACTGGTTTGACCCATCGGTATTCAGCCCTGAACCGATCGGTACCTTTGGCAACACCAAGCGCAATTTCTTCCATGGGCCTGGCTTCAACTATTCGAACATGAGCCTGGCTAAGAATTTCGCACTGGGACGCGGGGAGTCGAGATATCTCCAACTTTTTGTGCAGGCTTTCAACGTCTTCAACCACGCAAACTTTGCTCAACCCGACGGGAATTTTCTCGACGGTACTTTTGGGGCTATAACCAGCGTTATTCAGCCAGCAAACGCCGGAGGCGACCCGCAGCCCGGGCGTGCGGTGCAGATTGGCGGGAAGATCGCATTTTAACTTTGTCTTTCGTTGTGTGAAGCGTAAAGGGCGTGTCTCCATGGAGGCACGCCCTGCTTCTATCTAGACGCTATCTCCAGGCGCCGCCGCGCGGGGTGCGGCGGAGGTAGTGGCCGCGTCCAGTACGGCCTACGAACTCACCGTCATCTACAACCAGTTCACCGCGTGAATAGACTTTCTTCGCGTTTCCGCGCACATTGAAGCCTTCAAACATGGAGTAGTCCACGCGCATGTGGTGCGTGTCTGCGCTGATTGTGTGCTCGGCGTTCGGATCCCATAGAACGATGTCGGCGTCGCTGCCGGGGGCGATGGTTCCCTTTTTTGGGTACATTCCGAAGATCTTTGCTGGAGCCGTAGCGGTGATTTCGACGAAGCGGTTGAGGGTGATGCGTCCGGCGTTGACTCCGTGGTGATAGATCAACTGCATCCGGTTCTCGATGCCGGGGCCGCCGTTGGGAATTTTGGTGAAATCGTCCTTGCCCAGCGCTTTCTGATCGGCGAAGCAGAAGGGGCAATGGTCGGTGGAGACAACTTGAAGGTGGTCGTGCTTGAGGCCGTCCCAGAGCTTCTGCTGGTTTTTCTTTTTACGCAGCGGCGGCGTGAAGACGTACTTTGCGTCTTCGAAGCTTTTGCCGGGTATCTGGTCTTCGATGGAGAGCAGGAGGTATTGCGGGCAGGTTTCGGCGAAGGCGGGAAGGCCGCGGTCGCGCGCTTCGCGGACCTGGTTGAGGGCGTCTTCGCTGGAGAGATGCACGATGTAGACGGGGGCCCCGGCGATTTCGGCCATGGCGATGGCGCGCTGCACGGCTTCCGCCTCGGCAATGGTGGGGCGGGTGAGCGCGTGATAAATGGGGGCGGTTTTGCCGGCGGCGAGCGCCTGCTGCACCAGCACATCGATCACACTGCCGTTTTCCGCGTGCATGCAGACGAGGGCTCCGTTCTTCGCGGTCTGCTGGAGTGCGCGGAAGATGGTGGCGTCGTCCACCATGAGCACGCCGGGATAGGCCATGAAGAGCTTGAAGCTGGCCACGCCCTCGCGAACCATCGCGTCCATGTCTTCGAGGCCGGAAGAACCGAGGTCGTTGATGATCATGTGCAGGCCGTAGTCGATGGAGGCCTTGCCCTCAGCCTTGCCCCACCAGGTGTCGAGCGCGGTGCGCATTTTGGTGCCGCGGGACTGGATGGCAAAGTCGACGATGGTTGTGGTCCCTCCAATGGCCGCGGCTTTTGTGCCTGATTCAAAATCGTCGGACGAAAAGGTTCCGCCGAAGGGCATGTCGAGGTGGGTGTGGGCGTCGACTCCGCCGGGCAGGACGAGAAGGCCCGTTGCGTCGACGACTTCGTGACCTTCGGGCGGAATTCCCGAGCGGACTTCACGGATGGTGGCTCCGTCGATGAGGACGTCGGCGGGAATGGTGGATTCGGCGGTGACGACGGTGCCGTTCTGGATGAGCAGGGACATTCGTGTTGTCCTTAAATGCTTAATGTTGTGTGTCCCCCACTCAAGCAAAAGCGGCTTGAGTGGGCCACCCGGATTCTTTATCGCTGGAGATCTCCACCATCTCGATGCAGTCATCCACGGGGCAGACGAGGGCGCAGAGATTGCAGCCGACGCAGGCAGCTTCGTCGACGCGCGGGATTTTTGCGAGCGGGACGGAATCGTTGGGTCCGGAGAATCCTTCGCCGCGATCCTTATAGATGCACTGGTAGGCTCCGTCCCAGCAGGCGGTGTAGCAG
>JBOGMA010000429.1:0-3332 GCA_050746465.1 Acidobacteriaceae bacterium | reverse complement strand
ACCGGCGCTGCTTCGGGTTCGGCAACCAGCCCGAGCTCAGTCATAAACACTCCGAGTGGTTTTGGCCGGGCCGGCTCAGAGAACCTGAACGCGGGACGTACTTTGCAGTACACGCTTCGCTTCAGCTTCTAACCGCTGCGCTGTAACCTAAAATTGCGGCGGCACTTGCACCATCAAGTGCCGCCGCTTTACGGCACTTTCAGAGAAATTGTGGCATCTCTAAAGACTGAGCAGGACCGCCACTCCCTGGAGGTCGTGTCGACCAGGCTTTCCGGCTTCGGACTGCATATTCTCTGAAAATGCGGTAGTCTTTGTCCACAGATTCCCTCGGTGTTGCTCTTCAGTGATTCTCTCCACCAAACTTCAGGAGTTTCGTTCGGGCGCGAAGGTTCGCCTGTTCATCGCGGGAATTCTTGCGGCTGCGATGCTGGTGACGTCAGCAGAGGGTCAAGTGCGGCATTCCGTTCAAGGGCCGCGTGCTCGCACAACGGATGTGGCCGCAAAGGCGGAACTGAATCGGCGGATTGAGGCGGCCAATGCGGCGCAGCGGTCGGGGAGCCTGGCGGCGATTGCGGAGGCGAACCGGCGGTTGTTGGCTTATGGGCTTCGGTTGATGGGACAACTGCGAGCGTCTGAAAACGCGTATCCGCAGGCCGGGGCTTTGTACCGGGCTTCGCTGAGTTTCGAGGCGCTTCCCGGCATTCATTCCGATCTTGCCCTGGCGGACGGAATATCAGGAAATGAGGATGAGGCCATTCAGCAGGCGAACCTTGCCCTGGCGGAAGGCCCACCCGACGTTCACGTTTATATCACTCTGGCGCGGGCGTATTCGGCGAAGAAAGAGTTTGCGGAGGCGGACAAGGCTTTGGTGCGGGCGGGGGGCCTGCATCCTGATATCGATACGCTGTATCTGCTAGCGGTGACGTGGCTGCAGACGGGGCAGCCGAACGGGCGAGAGCACGCGGACGCGATCTTTGCGGAGATGAAGCGGATGGCCGGAGACAGCGGCTCGCTGCATGTGCTGATGGGGCGCGCTTATCGCGATGCAAACCTGATGCCGGACGCGGTGAAGGAGTTCAAGCGGGCCATCGCGCTGGACACTACGACTCCCCACGCGCACTATTTTCTGGGTTTGGCCTACCTGGCCACGAACGAGTGGAACTGGAGTCCTCAGGTGCAGTCGGAGATGGAGGAAGAGGTTCGGTATCATCCTAAGGATTACCTGGCCAATTACATGCTTGGGTTTCTGGCTTCGGGCCGGCGCGAATATGCGAGGGCGGACAAGTATCTGAAAGTGGCGGCGGTCTTGCAGCCCGACTTGCCTGAACCTTTCCTTTTCATGGGTTTGGATGCGTTTGCTGAGGGCGACAACAAGTCGGCAGAGGAGCTGTTGCGGAAAGCTGTTCAACTGACCGGCGATGATGAAGCGCGGTCCAATTACCAGATTCGCAGGGCATATGTTGATCTGGGGCGTATTCTGGCACGCGAGGGGCGAGAGCAGGAGGCTGACCACTTTGTTGCGAAGGCGCGCGACCTGGAAAACAAGGTGATGCGCCAGACGCAGCAGGATGCAACGAAGTTGATGATCGCAGAGGGCGGCAAGGCGGGTGATCTGGCCGCGGTCGTACCGTTGGAGACGAAGGGATCGGGGCATTCGCAGTCGGGAAGCAATCAGGTAGCCGATGCTGCCGCTCGCCTGAGTTCTTCGGCAATGATGAGTTCGGGCTTGGGCCCTGAGCAGCGCAAGCAGTCTATTGCAGCGGAGGATCTGCTGCGGCCCATTGTGGGGCAGAGTTACAGCGATCTCGCCACTGCGGAGGCGATTCAGAAGAATTATTCATCGGCTCTGAAGCACTACCAGTCAGCCGAGCGGTGGAACCCGGACATTGCCGGGCTGGAGAAGAACCTGGGCCAGGCGGCGTACCACGCGGGCAACTATCCCGAAGCGGCGCGGGGGCTTGCGAAGGCCGTTCAGGAGAATCCGAACTCAGCGGCTTTGCGGGCCATGCTCGGCATGTCGTATTACCAGATGAAGGAGTACGGGAGCGCCGCGACGACCTTCTATCCGCTGGGCGAAGCGGCCATGCGCGACCCGGTGGTGGGATATGCGTGGGCGGCGTCGCTGGCGAAGACCGGCGACCTGAAGGATGCTACGCAGGTGCTGACGATCTATCAGGGCGGGACGTTATCAAATCAGGCTCTCCTGCTGGTTGGCCAGCTCTGGGTTGAGATTGGCGACTACGATCAGGCTGTTTCCACGTTGCATCGGCTTCTGGCTTCGGACCCTTCGTTTCCGAAAGCGCATTTTGCCATTGCCCTGGCCGACATTCACTCCAACAAGTGGGCGGATGCGGCGACGGAGTTGAAGGCCGAACTGGCTATCGACCCGCAGGATACCGAGGCGATGTACAACCTGGGCTTTGTCGATCTTCAGGTACTGAAGAACGAGGAAGCGATGAAGCTGTTCCGGCAGGTCATTGCGAAGAAACCAGACTCCGCCAACGCTCAATACCAGATCGGCAAACTCTACATGGACCAGGGAAAGCCGCGGCTTGCGTTGCCGTATCTTGAGGCGGCGGCGCGGTTGAGCCCGGACAAGGCCTATGTTCATTACCAGCTTCAGGCGGCGTATCGCAAGCTGTCGCGCACGGCGGACGCCGACCGGGAACTGGCGGTGTATGAGAAGATCAAGACCGCTTCCCGGGCGGCATCGACAGCCAGCATTCAGCAGCAGACTCAACAGAAACCAGAATGATGACACTCCGCCAGTTGCTCCGTTCCGTTGCCGTTTCCGCTCTCTGCGCCAGCATGGTACAGGCGCAGGAGGGTCATCCCCCGCCGACTCCGCCGCCGCCGGGGGCGAAGTCGTTCACCTGCAAGAACCGGCCGATTCCGCAGTTTGTGGACATTACGGCGAAGGCCGGGATTACATTCAAGCACTCGTCCGATCCGGCGAAGAAGTACATTGTGGAGTCGATGAGCGGGGGCGTTCTGCTGATCGACTACAACCGCGACGGCTGGCCGGACATTTACTTCACCAATGCGCCGTCGGTGGCTACGGCGGTGAAGGACCCGAAGAACCTGGGCGGCGTGACGGGCGCGCTCTACCGCAACAACCACGACGGCACGTTTACCGATGTGACGAAGCAGGCTGGGCTGACAACGCCGTGCTTCGCCATGGGCGGAGCGGTCGGCGACTACAACAATGACGGCTGGCCGGACATGTACATCACCTGCCTGGGCAGCAACATCCTCTATCGCAATAACGGCAACGGGACCTTTTCGGATGTGACCAAAAAGGCCGGAGTGGACGACACGCGCTGGTCCACCGG
>JBOGMA010000428.1:0-4393 GCA_050746465.1 Acidobacteriaceae bacterium | reverse complement strand
TTCCGGGGGGGGGAAAGCACCCGCGACCAGGCCTCCGGTGCGAATTTTGGCTCGTGCTCCGGCGGCGGCGAGGACGGGCAGCATGGACCTCGACTCGACGGAAGGAAATTCGACGTAAACGGGAATGGCCTTTTGCGCCCTGGACCATTTGGAGAGGAACTGGCTGGAGACACCGGACGAGGTGGCTTTGATCTCGATGGATTTCACCGCAACGGCACCCTGCACCAGTTCGTCGATGGCCTTGGAGCCGCCGACCAGGTCACCATGGCTGAGGACGCTGAGGGGCCAGATGGGTTCTCGTTCGCCGCAGCAAACTTCATCGAACGCCGCTTCAAATTCGCGCAGGCGGACGGCGGGAACAACGAAGCGCCCCAGAGCCCATTTGTCGGGGCCGGCGAGATATCCGCCGTAGTGGCGCACGGCGGAGAGCATGTCGAGCGCGGCGGGAGGGAACAGGCCTGCGTAGTCGATGAGGCCGGTCATGAGCGCGCGCCCGGAAGCTGTCATTTCTGCCGCGCCCGGAAGTTGTTTTTGAGTCCCTGCCAGCACTCGTAGTATTCGTGCTGGCGAATCTTGGATTCGAGCGCGAATTTTGTGGGGCGCACGGGAAGGCCGGTTTCAAACATGAAGGCCAGGGTGTCTTTGAGATGGACGGGCTCCAGGTCGGCGTGGCTGGCGCGCTCCCAGGTTTCGGAGTCGGGGCCGTGGCCGGACATGCAGTTGTGCAGGCTGGCTCCGCCGGGGACAAAGCCTTCGGCTTTGGCGTCGTATTGGCCAAAGATGAGTCCCATGAATTCGTTCATGCGGTTGCGGTGGAACCACGGAGGACGGAAGGTGTGCTCGGCGACGAGCCAGCGTGGAGGAAAGATGGCGAAGTCGACGTTCGCGGTTCCGGGCACGGCGGAGGGCGCGGTGAGCACGGTGTAGATGGATGGGTCGGGGTGATCGAAGGAGACGGAGTTGATGCAGTTGAAGTTCTTCAAGTCGTATTTATAGGGGACGTAGTTGCCGTGCCAGGCGACAACGTCGAGAGGGGAATGGTCGATTTCAGCTTCCCAGAGGCGGCCAAGGAATTTGGCGACGATGCGGAAGTCGCCGTCGGTGTCTTCATAGGCAGCGACGGGTGTGAGGAAGTCGCGGGCGTTGGCGAGGCCGTTGGCTCCGATGGGGCCGAGTTCGGGCAGTCGAAATTCGAGGCCGTAGTTTTCGCAGATGTATCCGCGCACGCCGCCGCTGACTTCGACACGGAACTTGAGTCCGCGCGGGATGACGGCGATTTCTCCCGGCTCGACGGAGAGGGTGCCGAGTTCGGTGGCGAGGGTGAGGGCACCCTGCTGCGGGACGAGAAGCATTTCGCCATCGGCGTTGTAGATGAAGCGACCGCGCATGGAGGCGTTGGCGGCATAGATGTGAATGGCCATGCCGATCTGCATGGCCGGGTCGCCGTTGCCGCCCAGGGTGATGAGTCCGTCGATGAAGTCGGTTTCAAAGTCGGGGATGGAGACGGGATCCCAGCGCATCTGGTTGGGGGGCGTGTGGGCTTCAGTGAATGGGCCGCTGCGGAGCATGGATGCGCCGAAGCCCTCGTAGTTGGTGAAGGGCTTGTGGGTGACGGATGGACGAATGCGATAGGTCCAGGTGCGGCGATTCAGGGAGCGCGGTGCGGTGAAGGCGGTTCCGCTGAATTGCTCGGTGTAGAGGCCGAGTTCGGAGCGTTGGGGAGCGTTTTGGCCGACGGGCAACGCGCCGGGCTCGGCCTCCGTGGCAAACTCGTTTCCAAATCCTGACTGGTAGGACAAATTGCCGATGGGCATAAGGGAATCCCTCAAAGGAAAACAGTTCAAGGTATCGCTCCGCTGATGCAGTTGGCAAGAAAGGGGCGCGCCAACCCAAGTCACCATAAATACTTACACAGAACGCGGAGGGCACAGAGGGTGTGTCGGTTGAAAACTGACCTCGCGCCAGGGGGTTGGTGCATTTTGCAATATCGGGCTGGGATTGCGAGGTGTAGGCTATTAAGCCAACCGCCGTTTCCCTATTCTCAACGCGGGCAAAAGGAGCGCCTATGTCGCTTACGCTGACGTCGCGCAGTTGTGGGGATGTGTTCATTTTTGATTGTGTGGGGCGCATTATGGCCGGCCACGAGGCGACGGTGCTCGAAGAAGCTCTGGAGAAGGCGGAGCAGGAGCATTGCTGCTTTGTGCTGAACCTGAGCAAAGTATCCCGTGTGGACAGCATGGGACTGGGGCTGCTGGTTCGCCATGCGTATCGGCTTCAGAGCCGGCGCGGGGCAATTCGGCTGGCTGAGGTACAGGCCTTCGTGGTCCACCTGATCGGGATTACCAAGCTTTCGGAATATCTGGTGTGCTACCCCACTGAACAGGCGGCAATTGAGTCATTCCTCGGCCCTTGCGCGCCTCCTGCCGAGAAAGTTGGGCCGGGGCCGACGCTGCTGGTCTTCGATCAATCGCCGGATTTGTGCATTTTTGTGCGCAGCGTGCTGACGCAGCACGGTTTCCGCGTGAAGACCGTGTGCAGCCTGCGTGACGCGCGGGTACTGCTGTGCTGCGACCCCGTCGATTACATTTTGGTGGGTCCCTGCAGTGCACAGCTTTCAGCGCAAGCGGCTTTGAAGGAACTAGCGTCGCTGGCTCCTAAGGCTTCTGCGTTGCAGCTTGGGCCGGAATTCCATGCCAACGACGCCGCGCATGCTGCACAAATGCTGTTGCAGGTAATGGGAGTGAGCAGCGGCAGCGCTTGACGTTGATTGCGTGAGGCGAATTTGATGACGGAGTGATGGGCGCAACCTTTCGTTCTGGGAGGCCTCTCCTACAGAATGAGGTTTGTCCATGCGATTGGCTGTGATGATTTGCGGGCTGGCGGTGGCCGGCTCGATGCTGGTGTTGGGTGCGCCTGGTTTGCGCGCTCAGGATGCGGTGCAGGTGGGGATGGGGCCTGAGTGTCCCTATGGGTATTACGATTATGCGCCGTACAACTGTGCTCCTTATGGATACTATGGGCCGGCATGGTTTCCGCATGGCGTTTTCCGAGGAGCGGGGCCGTGGTTTCATGGGCCGAAGGATTTTCGCGGGACGGTGGATGATCGCTTTGATGTGCGGCATGGGTATCCAGGCAAGCTGCCGAAGCCGGGAGAGCGGGTGAAGCGGCACGCGTACTACGACTTTAATGCGAGCGGGACCACGGATGGGCGAGGGCACTATCGCGCGATCGTCCTAAGCAAAGACAGTATTGGCGAGGTGGCGCAGCGCGAGTGATTTTTATAAATCTGAAAGGAAGGCCCTCGACGTGAGGGCCTTTTTTCATGTTCGGAAAGACGGAGAGGGCTTAGTATGTTTGCCATGCCTGCGCGACTGCTGTTTCGAGCCCTGTTCGCGGCGGCGCTTCTGCCGCTTTCGCTAGTTGCCCAAACCTCAACTCAGGCTTCGCCTTCACAGCCGGCGATTGTGCTGCATGCGGCGCATCTGCTGGATGTGGCGAAGGGGACGCTGGTTTCTCCGGGAGAGGTGCTGGTGCGGGGGAATCGTATCGCTGAAGTTGGAAGCACGGTTGCGCATCCGGCGGGCGCGACGGTGATTGACCTGGGGCAGGATACGCTGATGCCCGGATTGATTGATGCGCATGTGCATCTGTTTCTGCATCCGGGGCGCGATGAGAATATGCAGACGGTGGTGGAGTCGGTTCCGGAGCGGACGCTGCGGGCGGCAGTGCAGGCGCGCGAAGACCTGATGGCGGGGTTTACGGCGGAGCGCGATATGGGGACCGAGGGCGCAGGATCGGCGGACACGGCGGTCCGCGACGCGATTAACGAGGGCGAGATTCCAGGGCCGCGGCTGCGGATTACGGGGAACGCCATCAGCATTACGGGTGGCCACGAGGATGCGCTGGGTTACAACCCGGCGCTGCATATTCCGGGGAACGCGACGTACGCGGATTCGACGGATGAGCTGATCCATGTGATTCGCGAGCAGCACAAGCAGGGCGCGGACATGGTGAAGATTTACCAGACGGGGCATGACCGGATGGTGAATGGAATGCTGGAGGCGCCGTATCAATTTACGGAAGCGCAGCTTGCGGCGGCGGTGGCGGAAGCGCACAGGCTGGAAACGAAAGTGGGCGTGCATTGCACGACCGAACCGGCGGCTCTGTATGCGGCGGAGGCGGGAGTGGCGACGATTGACCATGCGCTGTATCTGAGCCCGAAGACGGAAGCGCTGATGAAGCAGAAGGGAATTTATGCGGTGCCGACGCTGACGATCTTCGAGTATTTCGCGGACCATGCCGACAGCCCGGCGGCGGCGGCGCGCGAGCACGAAATGCTCGATTATAAGATTCATGAATTCAAGCGCCAGGTGGCGGCCGGCGTTCCGATGGC
>JBOGMA010000427.1:0-8676 GCA_050746465.1 Acidobacteriaceae bacterium | reverse complement strand
TAGTGTAACAGACGACGAGCCTTCTCCGAACACTGCCGCACCAGGATTTCCCGGTTCGCTTTTCATTTTTGCGAGCCGTTTTGAAAGCCATTTTCACTGTGGATCGGTGGTCATGATCGAGCGGTGCCCAGTCACCGTACTCCAGTAATCCATCCAACGCAGTCGAATCCCGTTCACATCCCTGAGAAGCTGCGCCGGAGGCTTGTCTCCATGCCGCAGAACAACCACCATATCGGTGTTGAAGCGCTTCTGCGCGTGGTCTACGTCCGGCAGCCGCGGCCCCTCGGCCGCAATCACTTCGTCAATCGTGATCTTCGTCCGGTCCGCCTTGAAGATCCTATGTCCATTCGCATCGCGTCCCTGTGGCTGCAGATTGCGCAGGATGAAGAAATCCGGAACCTCGCTCGGCGCAATCAGCCCCATCAAATACAAATCCAGATACGAGTAGCCCGTGGCCGGCACGTAGTAGTTATCGTCAAGCTGCGTGTAAGTCCCGTCGAAGTTGTCTTGCCACACGCCGCCGCCCATTGCTGAAGCTTCCGTCGGTCTCTGGTAAGGGAACGCCGCCGGCGCCTGCAAGCCCATGTCCCAATGCGTCGGCCCAAGTTCAATGAGTTTGCCATCTACCTTTGCCGAAACAAACGCCGACCAGCGATGCCCCATCTCGTGCCCGATCTGCGACATCGCATAGTCGTATGGCGGAATCTTCCCGTTGAAAGTGCGCTCGGCAAGCTGGTGCGTGTAGGCCACAATGTCATGATCGCTCGGATCCTTCACATCAGCGGGCGGATACTCATCCATCTGGTTCGCGTGCATGTCCACCGGCTGCACAAACTGCCATTGGAAGCGACCCTTGGTACAGTAGCTGGCCAGGTTTCGCTGCTGTGCGCCAATGCCCGTAACCTCGCCTCCATTCGGCCCGCCACCCAGCGGACCAGTGCTTGGAGTCCCGGCCTCCGGATTATCAATCCGAAAATCCGAGTAGTAAGCCAGCAGATCAAACTTATCGCCCAACGCCTTAATCACCGAGCACGTCAGGTCATTCGGCCTCGGCGACTCAGGATAATAAAAGCTCTCATACACTGTCGCGAACGGACCCTCCTGCCGCTTCAGGCCCGACAGGTCCATCTCCGGACTGCTTAGGTCCTTCAGCCGCACCGCCTTCGCCGCAAACTCCATCGGCTGGCCATCACGCGGCTGCTCGCTCGCTGAAACATACAGCCTCGACCCCGCGTGGAATCCAACCGGCAGCGTGCCCTTCAGCGTAATGCTGTTGCCTTCCACCTTCACCTCGGGACTCAGCCCATCGCCAAAGCCAAAGTAGCGCGGCTCCATGCGCGAGCGCCTCCCTCGAAAGCCGCCGAACGCCATCACCGTCCACACCGTTGCGCCGGCGGTCGCATTCGTGCACTGCCCCGCGCCTTCTTTCAAACTCAGGCAAAAATGGTATGCCAGCCCAGCGGCCCCTTTGTCGCTCGCCGCCGGAATCGGCCCAACCGTCTCAACCTGCGCCTGGAGATAAACACCATCAACCTCGCTGAGCTTAATGCTCTTAATTGCAAGCGGAGACGATGCCGAGGAAGTTAGCGTCCCAAGCGCCTTCTCTTCCCCGCCCGCGAGCTTGGGAAAAATACCTACAATGCCGTCGCGGGCGGAGACTTTGTCGTACGTGAAATCAATAACTCCGTTGGAATGCAGTACCGCCTGGAAGCGGTTCACCGTCGGCTGCCAGGTCCAGTCCTGGATGCCCGCGTAAGGCTCCGTCAGCGTCCACGTAATTACGGCGCGGTCGCCAAGTTCCTTCAGAAATCGCTTCCCTCTCATGCGCGGTTTAAAGAAAACACTGATCGCCGGTTGACCGTTGATGAAGGTGCTGCCCACCGTCTTCAGCAGAGCATAGCGCTCCACAGACAAGCCGCCCTCGCGGTTGCGCACTATCCCGCGCATGCGTCCAAAGCGGCCCCTTGTCTGCTCAGGCTGGCCAAACGTGATGGAGCCTGTCACTCCCACCGACATTTGGCTCCACTTCTGTCCCGAGAACGGAAACGTCATCTTCGTGAGCGCAACGTCCGGGTCCTTGATCTCATTTCCGAAATCGTTGTCCCACATCTCAGGGAGCGCCTCAACCCGATACTCCGACCCGTCAGGCGCAAAGCGTATCGTGCGATGCGCAAGATCAAACAGGTGCGGCTTCCCCAGCGCGTCCTCATTCAACGTAAGGATGATCAGCTTGCCGCGCGTCGTGACAGTGCCAATCGACTTGCCCGGCGCGCCGAACCTCTGCGCCACGGCTCCGGGGACCGCCACCAGTAATCCAAGCAGCACAAATGCGCCCAGCAGGCTTCCCGCCGCGCGCAGCCGATTCGTCCCAACAACATTCTCGGGCATGGCTGGCTTCCCTTATTCTCCTGAATCGGTTGCGGATGATTTGCTGACGTTCACGTAGTACAAGTCCGTGGCAACGTCGAAGTGGTCGCTATCCAGCTTCGTCTTCATGGTTTGCCACCGCGTCGTAACCGGCCTGATGGTCTGCCAGTGGTCCTTATCGCCCACCTTGATCGGCATGGCAAACGCGCGCTCGTCCGCCTTCCACCGATACGAAACCGTATGCGCCTTCGCATCAAACCGCAGCTCCAACACCGGAATGGCCGCGTGGCGCAGGTACTCATTAAAAATCGGCGTAAGATTCCGCCCGCTGTGCCGGCTGAAAAATGCGGCAACGTCCGTCGTCATAATCGTCTGATATTTGAAGTGCTGGTAATAGTCATGCAGCAGCGCAAACCATTCCTTGTCGTTGTCAATCACGCTGCGAAGCGTATTCAAAAACAGCGCGCCCTTCTTGTACTGGTCCACCGGAGGCGTGCAGAACGTTCCCTCTTCGCAGATCACCGGCTCCTGATTCTTCACGTGCTCCTTGCCGGTGTTGATGTACTTGATCGCGTCGCCCTTGCCCCACATGTACTCAACAAAAACCGACTCACAGTAGTTCGCCCATCCCTCGTGAATCCACATGTCGGAGCGGTCGCGCGCCGTAATGCTGTTGCCGAACCACTCGTGGGCGCTCTCATGCACAATGATGAAATCGAACCACGTCCCAATGCCCGTCTTCGGCCGCCCCAGGTATCCATTCTCAAAATGATTGCCGTATGTAATGGCCGTCTGGTTTTCTACGCCCGAGTACAGCGCCTCCACCAGCTTGTAGCCGTCACGGTAGAACGGGTACGCGCCAAACGCGTGCTCGTACGCCTTCAGCATGTTCTTCACCTGGATGAACTGCCGCTTCGCCTTCTCCAGGTCCTCCGGAAAAACAAAATAATCCAGCGTCAGCGTGCCGTATTGGTCGGAGTAGGTATCGCTGAAGTGAACATACGTCCCAATGTTCAGCGACACATCGTAGTTGTTAATCGGATAGCTGACATGCCAGTTCCATCGCGTATAGCCATCGCCCAGGTCCGTCTTTCCCTGGAACCGCCCGTTTGAAACCTCAACCAGGTTGCTCGGCGCCTCCACGCTGATGTCCATGCTCTCCGGCTCATCGCGCCACTGGTCCTTGTTCGGCCACCACACGCTCGCGCCTTCTTCCTCGCACGCGGTGTTCACCAGCGTCCGCCCCATCGGATCCTTGCGGAACACGAAGCCGCCGAAGCGCCCCATCTCCACCGGATGCCCCGAGTAGTAAAACTCAATGCTGTAGACGCTTCCCTTTTTCAGCGTCTCCGGAAAATCAACATAGATGGTGCGTCCCGCCGCGCGCTCGTAGCGCAGCGCACGCGTGCCGCCCCCCGGCTCATCCAGCACAATCTTGTCGATGTTGAAATTCCGCACCAGGTCAAGCTGTATCTTCGTGCCCGGCTCAAGCATGCGAAAACGGATCAGGTTCTTGCCGCTCAACATCTGCTGCTCGGGATCTACGCGAACGCTGAGATGGTAGTACAGCAAATCGTTGTTCGCGCGATAAGGACCATACGATCCCCGCAGGCGGTCCGCTTCGGTCACCACATGCGCCGAAACTTCGCTATGCGTCTGAGCATTCGTCATAGGCACTCCGCAAAGCAGCGTGAGCAACCCCACACTCAGATTGATTCCTGTTCTCCGCCAATGAAGGGCCACAAGTGTCTACCCGCTTCAGGTGAATTGCACAGAGGTTTTCTGGACACAAAGCAGTATACGTAAAAGTATTCATTCTCGGGGGACGGTTTTTTTTGATAAGCCGGACTTCGCGCTTTGAGGAGAAAGGAGCGTCGCATCAGGTCTGTGCGAACGCTCCGATGTTGCGTCACTTCTCAGCGGCTTGCTTCGCCAAACCACTCCTAGTTCGGTATCTTCTTTTCCATCGGATCAGGCAGCGCCGGAATAAACTTCGACGGCGGATCCGGGGGCTGCGGAATAAACTTCCAGCCCGGTCCCGATGTTCTGGCCTCTCCCTTTTCCGCAACACTCTCTTCAGAAGGGACTCGATAATCAGTCGCCGCCTTCGTCACTTGCCCCTTCTTGCCGAATGAAACGCTCCATACCTGGTACCTCTCCGGAGTTGCGCGCGACGCCAGCGTAACCGAGCTGGTCTTTCGCTCCGGCTCAAGATGCAGCATCGGCTCCGGCGCCCCGGCAATATCGATTTGCCTCCCAGGAAGCGGCCCGGCGTCGCCTCCCGTCAGCTCCGCATAACAGCCGCTAAGTTGAAACTTACCCCGAGCGCCGCCTCCAGCCTCTCGCACCAGCTCATTGAACAGCGCATAATTTCCCGGATTCGCAGCCGCCGGTACAAACGGCGTCATATTGTGATGGAGCACCGGCACAATCCGTACCCGCCCCGCACCACGCGGCGCCACCGCGGTAAATCTTGATTGCGCCCCATCCGCAAAATCCCTGCGATAGTGCAGCAGAATCACATTGGGCAGCGCGGCGCAGCGCGCCTCGGCAATCGTCCAGTTCCCTGCTCCTAAATCGTAGCCGTAGATTCTTGCGCCCTCGGCAATCTCAGCCGATCTCGACTTGACCATCCCTCGGTCCGCCGCACTCATTCCATTTGCCGCCTGCTGCCCCACCGCCGGCACGCAAACCGGCGTCAGCAGCGCAAGCACAACAGTGGCGAACATCCCTCGGCGAAACTTCATCATTGCAGTCTCACTTTATCATCCGAAGCAAAATCCAAGCATAAAAAGAGGCAGCCTTTGCGGGCTGCCCCTTTGCTTTGCCTTGCTCAGGCGGTTATCTCCGGCGACGCCGCGTGTGGCGTACCGGCGCTTTCTTCTCCACCTTCGGATGACCGTCTTCCATGATGATCATTCCCGGGTTCTGCGTGAATGAGGAGAATGTCGCGATATACGTCACGGTCGTTCCCTGTGCCGGAACAGTCTTCAGCGCCGGCTTCATGTTGATCGTGAAATCCGCCTTCTGCGAGTTCTTCGCATCGTCGGAAACCGCCAGTTGCACGCTGTCCGGCGTTGCAGAAACCACCAGGCCCGGCACCTCTACCGTCTTGCCATTCAGAACAGCCCAGACCTTCTGCGCGTCGTCAGGGGAGCCATTCGCCAGAATGAATTCCTTGTCCGTGAGCGCAAGTGTCGACAGGTCCGTCGTGCTCGTCACCGCTTGGTGCGCAAGCTCCTGCGGCGAAGGCGGTGGCGGCTTGGGAGTCGGCTTGTAAGAATCGGGCGGAAAGACGTTGTCGTGCGCCAGTTGCTTGATCTGGTCAAATCCGTCCATGCTGCCGTGATACTGGTTGTACCAGTATTCCGCCGCCTTTTCCGCCTGGTCCTTGTAAGGCTCGGGCAGATACTGCGCCGCGCGCGCGAGGAACCAGATGCCATTCACCAGGTCCTTTGGATTCTCCTGCACGTACGCCGTACCCAGGTAATAGGTATCGGCCAGGCTCGGCTGCTTTGTGGTCTGGTCAGCCGGTAAGGCCTTCAACTCCGCCGTAATGTCGGAGATCTCGGTCTTATAGTCCTTCTTGGCCAAATCGTCGGCAGCAATGGCGCTGTAGAAGATGGGCGTCGCCACCGCCTTCAGCTTGTCAAAATCCGCCTGGCTCATGTCCGACGGCTTCTGGGCGTTCAGGCCCTGATGCGCGAGCGTGGCGGCCTCATCCAGCTTTTCCTGATTGCCGTTCGCCTGGGCCTTGTCCACGTAAACCACAAAGGTCAACGCGCGAAGGTTGTCCGGCTCTACGGCGAGAAGCCGCTTGGCGGCGTCATAGGTTTTGGCCGTATCGCCCGTTGCCTGATAGGCGCTGACCAACTGCCCCAGCATCTGCTTCTTCACCACGCTGTTGGGGTACTGCTGCAAAAAGCTTTCAATCGCCGCTGCTTTGGCCGCCGGAGTCGACTGGCCAATCGCGTTCGTGTAAGCGTTGTATTCGGCGGGGTCTTTAATCGTGATCTGATCCGATTGCGCACTTTGCGCCTGGGCCATAAGCACCGGCGCACCGGCCGCAACGACAAAACCGGCAACCAGCATGGAAGCTAAAACTACCTTCTTCATTCAACGCTCCTAAGGGAAATCCTCTAAAATCGAAACTCTGCCGCGGCGACTCCGACAGGATACACGTTTCCGCCGCTTAACTCACTCGACAACAAACGATTGAATCAAACGGGGGATGCGACAATGGCAGGATTATAGAAAGCCTTTGCTGATTGTGACAAGCACCCCGATGAAACCGCGCATATTTCACGCCCCGCCGCCCACCATCCGAACCATTGGATGCGCCCAGCACGCACATTTGTTGACTGTTGAATCAGATCAATCCGCACCCTCATCCTAATTTGTGATTCCAACCCTCAGGAGCCCCTCGTATGAACTCGCTTTCCGGACAAGTCGCCGTCATTACCGGCGCAGCGCGCGGCATCGGCGCGGCCATTGCCCAACGCCTCGCCGCCATGGGCGCAACCGTGGTTTTAACCGCCCGTGACCAGTCCAAACTCGACCAGGTCGCGCAGCAGATTCGCGCCGCCGGCGGCCAGGCCGAAACCGCCGCCTTCGACCTTCTCGACCCCCAGGCCATTACAGCCTTCGCTGCCTCGATCCAGAAAAAGCACAACCGCTGTGACATTCTGGTTAATAACGCGGGAGTCGGCTACATCGGCGCGCCTCTTCACGAAATGGCTCCCAAAGACTGGGACACCGTCTTCGGAACCAACCTCCGCGCACCCTACCTGATGATCCGCGCCTTCGCTCCCCTGATGATCGCCGCCGGCAAGCAGGGCCGCGCCGGCCACATCGTCAACATCTCCTCGCTCGCGGGACACAATCCCCTCAAGAACGGAGCCGCCTACTCCGCCTCCAAATGGGGACTCAACGGCCTCACCTATTCCGTCGCAGAAGAGCTCCGCGAGTACGGAATCCGCGTCTCCGTGATCGCCCCCGGCTCCGTCAACACCGGCTTCAACGTCGCCCGCGGCTCCAACGACAAAAAAATCCAGCCCGACGACGTAGCCAATGTAGTCGCAATGCTCGTAACGCAAGCCCCACAATCTTTCGTCAGCGAAGTCCTTATGCGCCCTACATTGAAGCCCTGAACGAAAGAAGTTGTCATCCCGACCGTCTCCACCGAGTTGTCATCCCGACCGGAGTTCGCGCAGCGAACGCAGCGGAGGGACCTGCACTTTTGCCGCCAACAGAAAAAGCCCCCGGCAAACCGGAGGCTTTATCTGGACCCTGGTCCCTTACTTCGCCCTCAGCAGAATAATCACGAACGTGAACAGCGACAGCGACTCGATAAACGCCAGGCCCAGCACCAGCAATAGCTGAATCGCTGCCCGCGCTCCTGGGTTGCGCGCCACCGCTTCCGTGGCCGACCCGGTCGCCCTGCCCTGGCCAATTCCGCAAAGCCCGGCTGCAATGCCCATGCCGATTCCGGCGCCGATCGGGACCATGCTGGCCGCCCCGCCTCCTGTTGTCTGCGCGAATGCCGGGCTTGCCATGCACAGCACAGACAGTGTCATAAATAGATACTGCAATTTCCGCATCGTTCTTCTCCTGCTTCCCTTTGGAATTGCCGTCAGTGGGTGGTTGAGGCTCACCAAGCTGGCCCCCTCACGCTGAACGGCTTCTGCACGGCAGCGGAAGCGCTCTGCCGCCGAATCTTGAACTTCCCCTAGCCCATCGCTTCCCCTGGGTGCTCCTCATGCGTCACCGCAATGGACAGGTAAATCATGGTCAGCAGCATGAAGATGTACGCCTGAATCAGCGACACCCCGAAGTGCAGCGCCAGAAAAATCACCGGAACCAGCGGCGGAATCAGCGAGAAGAACGCCAGGGTCAGCAGGTCGCTGGCCAGCATGTTCGCATAAAGACGAATGGTGAGCGACATGATGCGCGCGAAGTGCGAAATGATCTCAATCGGAAACATCAGCGGCGCCAGCCACCACATCGGCCCCATAAAGTGCTTCACATACTTGATCAGCCCATTCTCCCGCAGGCCGTGGTAGTGGTAATAGACAAACGTCAGCAGCGCGATGCCCAGCGGAACCACCGGGTCGGAAGTCGGCGTCTCAAACCCCGGCAACAATCCAAAACAGTTGCATATCAGGATGAACATCAGCACCACCGTCACGAACGGCATGTAGCGCTCGTACCCGTGGCCGATAACCTGCTGCGCCTGGTTGCTCACGAACTCGTGAATCCACTCCGCCGTATGCTGCACCGATCCGGGCTTCTCAATGCTCAGAATGATTC
>JBOGMA010000426.1:0-6961 GCA_050746465.1 Acidobacteriaceae bacterium | reverse complement strand
TCGCCGGCCCCGGAACAATCTCCACCTCCGGAACCTGACCGCCCTGCACCAGCACCTGACGCACGCCGTTCAGTTGATTCAACTCCGGCTTGAGGTCATACGTCGCCATCTCCCACAGCTTCGTCTGCGAAACCGTGTTCGACGTAAGGCTGTAGCCCAGAATCGGAAACGTCGCAAACGTCAGCTTCTGCGTGCTGATCTGCGCCGTTGCCGGGAGCGACTGCTGCACCTGCGCCAGTGCCGCGTTCACCCGCGTCAGCGTCAAGTTCATGTCCACGTTCCAATTGAAGAACAGGCTCACGCCCGCCGATCCCCGGCTCGTATTCGACCGAACCAGCTCCAGCCCCGGAACCTTCTGTACCGCCAGCTCAATCGGCCGCGTGATCATCACCTGCATCTGGTCCACCGGCATCACGCCGTTATCAATCGAGATCAGCACCCGAGGAAAATTCGTCTGCGGAAACACTGAAATCGGAATGCTCGTCGCTAGATACACTCCGGCAATCGCCAGCACAATTGTGAAGAAAAGAATTGTCCGCGCATGATTCAGCAGCCAGTACGGCCGCTCCGCCGTACCCGGCTTCGTCGCATCTGCCTCAGCCGGCTTCAGCGAAAACCCCGCCATCACTGATCTCCGCCCGCCGCGGACTCGCCACTGCTCGGCGCAACAACCGAAACCTTCGTACCGTCCGCCATCGCGTACGCGCCTGTAGTCACCACCTGCTCTCCAGCTTTAAGCCCGCTCACTACCTGGACGTCTTTGCTATCGCTGATGCCCGTCTCAATCTCCCGCTCGTGCGCCACACCGTCCGATGCCACCATCACCGTCTTCCTGCCCTGCGCGCCCGTCAGAACTGCTTCCTTCGGAATCACCAGTGCATCCTTCACCGTCTGGCTCGCAATCTGCACCCGCACCGGCGCGCCCGCCTTCAGCTTCCCATCCTTATTCGGAACCTTGATCCAAACCTCAATCGTCGTGCTCCCTGGGTCCAGCGCCGGGCTCACCATCGACACCTTCCCCACAACCGACAGCCCCGTTCCATCCACCTTCACCGTCGCCGGCTCGCCCACTGCAAGCGTCTGCGCCTGCTGCTCCGGCAAATGCGTCTTCGCCAGCAGTTCCCGCGTGTCCATCACGGTAATCAGCGGAGTCCCCGCCGGGGCCGTCTCCCCCGCATACAGCGGCCGCTCCGTCACCACCCCATCAATCGGGCTGCGAATCTCAGAAAACGCAAGCTGCGCCGCCGCATTTTCATACTTGCCCTTCGCCGAAGCCAACTGCCCCGCCGCCGCCTTCAACGCATCCGCATGACTCACCGACTTGAACGCATCGAAGTGAGTCTTCGCCGTGTCATACGCGCTCTGCGCCTGCACCAGTGCCGCCTTCGCCGTATCCAAATCCTTCCCCGGAATTGCCCCCTGCTGAAACAGCGACTTCCTGTTGTCATACGTCCGCTGCGCCACATCCAGATTGGCGTTAGCCTCCTGCACTGCCAGTTGCGCCGTCTGCAAATCCGCCGGAATCTGCGCCTTCACCGCCGTGTTGTACGCCGCCTGCGCCTGCTCATAACTGCCCTTGCTGTCCAGTGCCGACGCCTGCAAATCCGCATTGTCCAGCACCGCCAGCAACTCGCCCTTATGAACCCTGCTCCCCCGCACCACATAAAACTTCTTCACCGGAGCCGTAACCTTCGGCGATATCGCCGCCTGAGCCACCGGAGCCAGCACCGCATCTCCCACCACCGGCTGCGAAATCGTCTCCACCTTCACCGCCGCCAGCTGCACCTGAACCACGGGCGTCGCTGCCACTTCCTTCTTCCCACACCCATCCAACACCAGCACCAGCAAAACCGCGCCGATCACAAGCACAACGGGCGCAAGCGCAGCCACACGTGAAAACCGCCCCCGCAAATCTCTCCCCGGCCTTCCGCCCATCCTCATCGCGCGATCACTTTCCCCTTTCCCTTATTTCTATTGCTGGGTGCCCCACGTCTCGCTTTTGAGACGTGGGCTCGACCTTCCCTAATTCCCATTCCCTGTTACCTAATTCCTGCCCCCTGGCCGCTGATCGCTCGCTCTTCCTGCGCCCTGAGCCCTGAGCCCTACTACATCGTCCCCGTCAGCGTCTGCAAATTCGCCAGCGCCACCCGATACCGCACCACTCCATCCGCCTGCGCCTGCTCTGCCTGAGATAAGGTCGTCTGCGCATCCACCACTTCCAGCACCGTCGCCTCACCCGCCTGGTAGCGAAGAGTCGTCAGTCGCAGCGACTCTGTTGCATCCTTCACGCTTTCATCCAGAGACGTCAGTTGCTTCCCCGCCACCATTGCCTCGTTGTAGAACTCGTCCATCTCCGCCAGCAGCCGCTTCTGCGCCGCAGTCAGCGCCACCTTCGCCGCCGCCCGCTTCGCCACGCTCTGCTTCACCTTTGCATGAGTCGCAAACCAGTCCCACACCGGGATATCCAGCGTCGCCGAAGCCGAGTACCCCAGATTCTTCGGCTTCACCGGGGCAATCGTGGTATCCAGCGGCCCATACGTCGCAAACTGCGGAGCATCAATCCCATAGGTCCAGTTCAGAGATAGATCCGGCAAATACCCAGCCCTTGCCGCAGACACATCTTCCTTCGCCGCCTTCAATGCCTCCATCGCCGCTTTCACATCAGGATTATTCTTTTCGGCCGCCGCATCCACCGTCGCCCGATCCGGAACCGCCGGCGTCTGGCTTCCATCCGCCAGCGTGTACGGCGTCCGGGGATCGGTAAACAGCAGAATCCCCAACTCCAGCCGGGCATTCTCCGCCAGCAGTTGCGCGTTTTCCTCATCGCGCTGCCGCTGCTGCAACTGCAACTCGGCCTTCAGCACATCCGCATGGGCCACCTCGCGGCCCTTTTCCAGCTTTTCGGTTAGATCCACAAAGCGGCCCGCCTCATCCGCCGCCTGCCTCGACACATCCAGCTTCTTCTCCGCCGCCAGCAATCCGAAATATTGCTGCACCACGGCAAAAACTAAGCCACGCCGAGCCACCTCCTGCTCAGCCGCCGCCTGAGCCGCCGCCGCATCGGCCCGCTTCAGTCCCGCAATCCCCGCAAACCCCAGCGTCTCCGTAACCACCGCCTGGCTCGCGTACTCGTGAATGGCGTTGTTGGCAATAAAAATGAAATCCTGATTGCCCCCGGAACTGGCCCGCCCAAGCGCACCGCTAGACTCCGTATACAGATACTGATTGTGGTAGCGCACGTTCGGCAGCAAATTCGACCGCGCAATCGAGCGATCCGCCGCAGCGGATTTGCTCGCCGCCACTGCATTCGCAAATGCCGGAGCATTCTTCTCCGCCCGCGCAATCGCCTCGTCCAGAGTAATCACTACCGGCGCAGCCGCTGCTGCCTGCGCCTCGGGCCCCGCCGCCGCAATCCCGCCCCGGGCAATCCCGTTCCGGGCAACGCCGTTCTGGGCATAAACGCCGCAGCTCATTCCGCCCAGCGCAAGTGCCAGAACAGCTTGTCTCCAATACCGGATCATCGTACGGCGAACTAAGTTCAAGCCCTTATCCTTGCCTCAACCGAGAATACCAATAACTTCTTGCAAATGGGATGGATACTTCCCTATCGCTTTACGTTCTGAGTTACCCGTGGGCAACCTTAGCGGGAACAAACCCCGGTTCCTTCCCATCGACCGTTTAACCAGCGGGAGAAGAACCGCTCACTTGCCCATCCTTCGTGCATATACTGTCCGCACGAGGATGCCGGGCTTGTTACACCTGCTCAAACGACACTCTTTGCCCATCAAAGCACACCTGAGCGCATCGTTGGTTCTGGCATACGCCGTGCCCGAACGCGTTCTAAGACCGTTGCTCGCCCCCGGGCTACAGCTCGATACGTATCGCGATTTCGGTTTCCTGGCGATCGCGATGGTGGAAACACGCGACCTGCGCCCCGCGTTTTTGCCTGCGGGATTCGGAACAAATTTCTTCCTGGCCGGATACCGCGTCTTCACTCGATACCAGACCCCGGCAGGCCGGACCTTGCGCGGCTTGCGCATTCTGCGCAGCGATACAGATGGCCGATCGATGCGTCTATTCGGAAATCTCCTCACACATTATGGATATGAGCTCTCCCGCTGCCAGGTTCAGCGAACCCAGAGCACTTACGCGGTGCAAATATCCACCCCCAAAGGCAATGCCGACCTACTGGTCGAGGCGGATATTTCGGAAGATGCAACATCACTCCCCCCGGGATCACCTTTCCCTGACTTCCGCGAAGCGCGAAAATTCGCTGGACCTCTGCCGTTTACCTTCGATTATGAACAGCAAACTCATTCCATCATCCGAGTGGAAGGCGTTCGGCAGCACTGGAACCCTCGCCCCGTCTCGGTGAAAGTACATCGGAATACATTTCTTGAAAGCGAAATGTTTGGCTCCGCCGGGGCAATACTGGCTAACGCCTTTTACCTCGAAAATATCCCGTATTCCTGGAGACCGGGCATTCGGGAGCCGCTACCATGATGCAAGGCCAATTCGCAGGGCTCGTCAAAATTGTCCGGTTCAACGTGCAGTTCTACGCAATCAGCGCTCTTGGGTTGCTGGCTGCAATTTTTCTAATAGCATCAAGGCGACTTCCACAATCGCTCCAACTCGCGGTCCTGTGCTCTGCCGCAATCGTGGTGTTCTGGACTCTGAGCTCTCTTTTCGTCTCGTGGTATGTATACGATCACGTCGGAGTAACACGCTGGCAATGGCTGCGTCACCGGCTGATTTCCCCTCCGATTCGATGGGTCAACATTCATGCTGGCTTCGACGAATCCACATCCGCATTACGGCAATTATTTCCGCAGACTGAAAGCTCAGTGATCGACATCTATGACACAAACGAAATGACAGAGCCTTCGATCGCGCGAGCACGGCGGATTCACCCCGCCATCGAGCCATCTGTTGCGGGAAAACACGGTGCGCTGCCCCTTTCAGATAACGATTACGACACGGTTTTCCTTCTATTCGCCGCGCACGAACTACGCGTCCCCGAGCATCGGACCGAGTTGCTGCGTGAAACCGCGCGTGTCCTCCGCGAAACAGGATATGTCGTACTCGTCGAGCATCTGCGGGACTGGAAAAACTTCCTGGCTTTCGGACCCGGGTTTCTTCACTTCCATTCGAAGAGGAACTGGCTGCGCAGCATTCGACATGCCGGCCTTGCTGTGGAGCAGGAAAGCCAGGTCACCCCATTCGTCGCATGCTTCGTGCTCCGCAGGACGAAGCCATGAAGCTCAATCTCGCCGAAAGGGCTCTCGTAAATAACAGCTTTCGCGCAGCGGTACAGCGATTTTATGAAGGCCCCTTGCTGCGCAATTTGGGCGGAGAGGTGAATGGCGGAACCGCGTTGGAGATCGGCTGCGGACGAGGTGCGGGCCTCGAACTCATCTTGCAACAATTCCACGCGGCGCACGTAACCGGTATTGATTTTGACTCTCGCCAGATCGAACGTGCCCGGAATCGGCTGCAGGGCAAATACGATGGAGCGTTCACTCTGACTGAAGCAGATGCGGAGCGGTTGCCGTTCGCGGACGAGAGCTTCGACGCGGTGTTCGATTTCGGAGCACTCCACCACGTCCCCAGGTGGCAGCAGGCAATTTCAGAAATACGTCGAGTTCTAAATCCGGGTGGCACTTTCTTCTTCGAAGAAGTAACGAGAGCCGCTCTCCAACGCTGGATCTATCGCAAGCTCTTCGAACATCCAGCCGAAAACCGCTTCAGCGAAGCAGAATTTATAACTGAGATCGTGAACCGCGAAATGAAACTCACGAGCACGGTGAGGCGGGTTCTCCTCGGAGATATCTTCATCGGCACGGCAAAATTATCTGAAAAGGTCGGCCCCACAAGTACGGAAAGTTAAATCGCTGCGAGTCCCATGGCTCGCGTTTGAGACATGGGACGATGCCCCCTGATCCCTGGTCCCTGCTTCTACCGTTGCTTCTCCCGCCACAGCTTATACAAACCCCAGGCCGCCAGCGTGCAGGCATCCTGAATCGTGCCGTCCAGCAGCATCGTCTCGAATTCCGCAATCGTCGCTGTCCGCAGCACCAGGTCATGCTCCTCGGGATCAGGATCGGCACCTGCCTGGCTCAGCCCGGTCGCAAGAAACACATGTTGCTTTTGGTTCGCAAATCCATAAGCCACCCACATCGTTCCCAGGTGCTCCATGGAAGCAGCCACCAACCCGGTTTCCTCGCGCAACTCGCCCCGCGCCAGTTCTTCGGGATTCACGTCCGAAGTCTCCCAGCCGCCCTGCGGAAGCTCCAGCGTGCGCTGCCCGATGGTGTACCGGAACTGCTCCACCAGATGGATTGTCTCGCCCTCAATCGGCAGAATCACGGCGCAGTCGTCCTTCTCGACGACCCCGTAGATGCCTTTGGCTCCGTTGCTACGCTCAATCTGGTCTTCGCGAAGACGGAGCCAGGGATTGCGGTAGACCTCGCGGCTGCTCAGCGTGCGAATACTCATGGGGATCTTTCCCATTCTGTCACAGTGCCCGCCGTTTCTTGAGCCCTATGCCTTTTTTGGGCGGCCAGACTCGCCTCAAGTGCGGTATGCTGTTGGCGTCGCCCTTCCGGGCAGGAGCAGGAGGATCTTCCGCCGTGGCACTGATCTCAATTGGCTGTTTTTTCGTCATCTTTCTCATCGCCATCCTCTGGGCCACCCGTCCCGACAAATCCAGGCAAGAACCTCAGCACCACGGCACAGAGGAACAGCACGAAAGCATCATTGAGGCCTGAACTTCGGCCAGAGTGCTGAAAAGCCAGGTTTTGTATCAGGCCACGGTTTTACAGCTTGTTGAAAAATTCCGATTTCCGGGAAGGGCACGGTTTCAGCCGCGCCATAAATGGCTGAAATTTAGAGGGCTTTGGTCCCCGGGAAGCGTTTGCAGACCGGTCAGGTCTTCGCCGGCCTCTGGTTGAAGCCTTAATCC
>JBOGMA010000425.1:0-3354 GCA_050746465.1 Acidobacteriaceae bacterium | reverse complement strand
ACTCCAGACCGCGATACCTTGTCCATTCTGGAGGGCGTGGCACGGCACCTGGAGGGACTCTCCGGACACAAGAACGTCGTATGGGTGACAAGCGACAACGCGCTGGCAAACTGGACCGACCAGGCGGTAAACATCCGGGCGGGCAGTCAAAAAAGCATCAATGGGCTGGTCCTACGTGCCCAGGAAGCGCTGAACGATGCCCACGCCAGTTTGTATCCCCTCGACGCCTCGCAGCTGGAGACGATGGCCGTCGATCCGAGCCTCGCAAATAACAACGTGGAAGTGTCGCCAGGCGTGACGACTTCGCCGCCTCCGCAGGGAGGCGGGGCGGGCTCTGGCCGCGCGGCCGCCGAACTGCAGCAGGATATTCGCGCCATTAAACCCGCGATTCAGGAGATGGCTGAGGCCACGGGCGGTCGTCCCTTCCGGCGTTCGGACGCGATCGTTAAAGATTTGAAGGAAGTAATTGCAGACGGCTCGGCGACTTATCTGCTCAGCTTTACGCCCGACCAGCCGCCCGACGGCCAGTACCATAAACTGACCGTCAAGCTGACTGGCAGGCGCGGCATTAAGCTTCGCTACCGCACCGGCTATCTGTACTCTCAGGAGCCTTCTACGCTCCAGGACCGATTCCGTCAGGCGATATGGCAGCCATTCGATCTGAGCAATATCGCCATCAGTGCGCGGCGGGAGCCAGCATCAGAGGGAGCCGCACTGAAGCTCAACATTGCCACCCATGGCCTGGCGCTGAAGCTGAAAGACCAGCGCTGGACGGATAAGCTCGATATCTTCCTGGTTCAGAGAAATGACGATGGCCGCCACGCGCAGATTACCGGCCAGACCCTGACTCTCAAGTTGAAGCAGGAGACCTATGAGTCTGTACTTCGATCCGGAGTTCCCTTCGATGAGTTCGTCGGGAATAAGGCGGCCACAGGGTCCATTCGCATTCTGGTGGTTGATGAAAATTCGGGCGAGGTAGGCTCATTAACAATCCCGGCCGCAATGTTGCGCGGGCAGTCCTGATCGAGAGACACACCGAACCGGGCGTGCCTTACCGGCCTGGCTGCTCAGGTGCCGATGTCGTTTCCGCTGATTTGTTTTTTGCGCGCGCTTCGCTGATTTTGGTGAAGACCGATTGGTCCGCAGCTTTGTTCAGGCTCCTGGTTTTGGCGAACTCGGCTTTCGCTTCCTCTCTTCTGCCCATGGACTGGTAGAGGCGCGCCATGCGCCAGTGAATCTGCACATCAGCGGGGTTCAGCCGGAGGGCGGACTTGAAGTCGCTCAGAGCAGTCTCCTTGCGGCCCGCAGCCGCATCCAGGATTCCAAGATCCAGATATGGGAGTTCCAGCCGAGGGTCGAGCCGCATGGCCTTCTCAAGAGCCGGCCGCGCAGCGTCGAAGCGATTCAGGCGCACATTGGAGTCGGCCAGATACGCCAGAGCCTGGGCGTCGTTTGGGAAATTATCAACTTCGAGCTGGAATTGCTGGGCCGCTTCCTCATATTGATTTTGCGTCCACAGGAGGTAGCCGAGACCAAAGTGCACGTCCGGCTCTTTAGGATCAGCCTTCACCGCGGCGCGAAACTGCTTGATGGCGCCTACATGATCCCGCATTGCATCCAGTGCCTCGCCGGCCAGCATATCGGCCTCTGCCGACTCCGCATTCAGCACCAGGATCTGGTGGTACACATCGAGAACGCACTGGTATTGCTCTGACCTGAGGCAGCTCTGCGCCAGCACCAGGCGATAGGGAAGGTTCTGCGGGTCGCGCGCCATGGCCGCCCGAAGATACGGCACCGCCTCCGCATACTCGCCCACCCCATAGTGCGCCATTCCCAGCAGGATTCTGAATCGCTGGGCATTCGGGGAATCAGGCGGCTGGCCCTTAAGCAGCGGCTCGAAGACACGAATGGCCGCCTTCATTTCGCCGGCCTTGAAGAGCGCAAGGCCGAGGTTGAGTTGCAAGCCCGGCATAGAAGAATTCAGAGCTGAGGCCTTGCGATAAAAGGACATTGCACTTTTGTAATGCTGTTGCCGCGATTCAAGGAAGCCCAGATGCGCGTAGGCTTCGGCGTCACTTGGATGGTTTTCCAGGATTGTCCGCCATGCGGCCTCAGCTTCACCATTCCGGCCTTGCCGCTCCAGGGCGAATGCCGCGTCGCGTCGGCTGGAAGCAGCGGCAGTCTGACCAGGACAATTGGGTCCGGCGGCGATCAGCGCCATCGCAAGAACAATTCCCCATTGCACAACAGGTCTCAAGCGCAACTCCACTGCCATTCTCGCCCGCCCGGGATATCGCGTGCAAGATTTCCGGGGATTGCAAAAAGAAAGGCGCGGCAGGGAAGCTGCCGCGCCCGGTTAATCAATCACAGATCAGAATGCAAACTTCCCGCCAAGCTGTATCGTACGCGGACCGTAGTCCGACGTAACCTGGCCGAAGTTTCCGTCATGTGAACTTGTATCGACGCCCTGGAAACTGACGTGGTTGAAGGTATTGAAGGTCTCGAGGCGAAGCTCGATTCTTGGGCCTTCGTCGCGAGATGTGAGCGCAAAGGTTTTGAATAGGGACAGGTTCCAGTTGAAGAGTCCCGGCCCCACCATCGCGTCTTTTCCCGCGTTGCCAAAGCCATTGTTGGGCCCTCCATTCCAAGGAGCAACTGGATCCGCAAACGAGCTTGTGCTGAACCAGTCACTGACCTTCTTGGGATAGGTCACTTTGGATACGAGATTGGGACGGTTGGTGGTGCCGCCGCCCAGGCCGAGCGTGTCCGTACCGTTGTAGGTGACTCGGATAGGCAGTCCCGCTTCGGCGGTGGTTATCCCCGAGATTTCCCAACCTCCCAGGAAGGCATGCTCCGCGAAGTTCGAGCTCCTCGCGAAGAATGGCAGCGCATAAACATAACTTGCGTTGAGGATATGACGCCGATCAAACCCGGTGTCCGATCCGCGATCATAACTTGCGTCAAATGGATTGGAGAGCCCGTTGAGATCATTGGACACGTCAGAAATGTTATGCGAATACGTATACGCCAGCGTCACCGTAAGCCCATGCTTGTTCTCCATGCGCAAGCCCGCCTGCAACGAGTTGTAGGTGAAATTGGTTTCGTTCTCCTCCTGGTTGATACCGCTGAATCCCGGGAAGATTCGATAAAGGTTGGCATTCAACGAGCCATTCGCCACGCCCTCACGAAGATCGTAAGGGTTGGCCGAATTGTTCGGATCGGTCAACGGCAGGGTATTGATCGCCCGGTCATCGTTTTGGTCCCAGCCTCTGGAGCCGACATACTGCACCTGCGCGACGACTGAAGGCGAGAGCTCTCTTTGAATTCCAAGGCTGTAACTTGCTGTACCCGGAG
>JBOGMA010000424.1:0-1723 GCA_050746465.1 Acidobacteriaceae bacterium | reverse complement strand
GTGTAGTCCAGTTTTACCACCGTCGGCGACAAAGCGGTTGAGATACAATGTATCTCAGAGGAAAACCATGGCTGCGACAACAATGGTGCATGTTCGTATAGATGAAGCTGTAAAGGAAAAGGCGTCTGCTACGTTGGCAAAAATGGGGATTTCTGTTTCCGACGCCGTACGGATGATGCTCATCAGGGTAGCGGACGAAAAGGCCCTTCCGTTCGAGGTGCGGGTGCCGAATCCAACAACCGTAAAAGCCATGCGGGCCGCCGATAAGGGAAAGGGCAAGCGGTTTCGCTCAGCGGAAGCAGCCCTGAAGGATCTGCGCATCTGAGATGCGAGAGGTAGTCCTAGAAACTCAGTTCAAGCGGGACGTCAAACGAGCAGAGAAGCGCGGCAAAGACATGATGAAGCTGCGGCAATTGATTTTGCTGCTTGCGGAAGGCGGTTCGCTGCCGGCTCGTTATCGAGATCATGCCTTGAGCGGAGATTGGAAGCACCACCGCGATTGCCACATTGAGCCCGACTGGCTGCTGCTCTACAAAATCGACGGCAACGACTTGTATCTGGTCCGAACCGGATCCCATTCCGACCTCTTCTGACGTCCGCACCCAAAGTACATTACTTAAGGCACCCGCCCGAACCACTTTGGGACGTTTTCTTGGCCGCGCCGCAAGCCCGCTGCCCTATCCTTCAACCTGTATGCTCTTCAAGGCCCTCAGCGCAGCGGTTTACGGAATCGACGCGAACATCATCGACGTGGAAGTCGACTTCTCCGGCATCCAGACCGACAAGGATAACTTCCACACCGTCGGCCTGCCCGACGCCGCCGTCCGCGAGAGCCGCGACCGCGTCCGCGCGGCCATCAAGAACTCGGGCTTCAGCATTCCACCCACCCACATCACCATCAATCTCGCCCCGGCTGACATCAAAAAGGAAGGCTCGGGCTTCGACCTCCCCATGGCCATCGGCATCCTCGGCGCCTATGGCGCGCTGCAGATTCGCGACATCAGCCAGTTCCTCCTCGTCGGCGAACTCGGCCTCGACGGAGGCATCCGCGCCGTCCCCGGAATGTTGCCCGTAGCCGTCGCGGCCCGCGCGCGAGGTATCAGTAATCTCGTCATCCCCAAAGCCAACGCCCGCGAAGCCGCCGTTGTCGAAGGCGTAAACGTGTATCCCGTCGAGTCGCTGAACGATGTCCGCGAGCTATTGAACGCAGCGGGAAATGGCGGCATTCACACCACGCCCTTCCGCATCTCCGCCGCGCAGGCGCTTGAAGAAGAGCAGCACCACAGCCTCGATTTCGCCGATGTGCGCGGCCAGCAAACCGCCAAGCGCGCCCTGGAAGTCTCCGCCGCCGGCGGTCACAACATCCTGATGATTGGCCCTCCTGGCTCCGGCAAAACCATGCTCGCCAAGCGCCTGCCGTCCATCCTTGCTCCACTCAGCTTTGCCGAGGCGCTTGAAACCACCAAGCTCCACTCCGTCGCGGGAGTCCTCGACGCCGAAGCCGGCCTCGTCACCCAGCGCCCCTTCCGAGCCCCACACCACACCATCTCCGACGCCGGACTCATCGGTGGCGGAGCCATCCCCCGCCCCGGCGAAGTCTCGCTCGCCCACAACGGAGTCCTCTTCCTCGACGAGCTCCCCGAGTTCCCGCGCAACGTCCTCGAAGTCATGCGCCAGCCCCTTGAAGACCGCAGCGTCACCATCGCGCGAGCCTCCATGTCGC
>JBOGMA010000423.1:0-3795 GCA_050746465.1 Acidobacteriaceae bacterium | reverse complement strand
GGAGCTATTCAGGCTGCGCGCAGCCAGCGTCTTGTTGCCGTTGTTTTCGCGGACAGCCTCAATCGCCAACTTGATCTTGTAGTCGCGAAGCTGCCGCTCGAATGAGGTCGCAGGATGATAATCGCTGATGTTCACCAGCCCCTCATCCCGAATATTGCCCGGCAGGTCCTGCTCGGTAATGATTCTGCCGCCGGCGACGATAATCGCCCTCTGCACCACATTTTCCAGCTCGCGCACATTCCCAGGCCACGAATACGCCTGCAGCAAGGCCATTGCCGTCGGCTCAATCTCATCTACGGGCTTCTGGTAAATCTGCGTATAGTGCCGCAGGAAATGGTTCGCGATCTGCGGAATGTCCTCTGCGCGCTCCTGCAGCGGAGGAGCCGTAATCTTCATCACGTTGATGCGGTAGTAAAGGTCCAGCCGGAACTTGCCTTGGCCCACCATCTCGCTCAAGTCCGCGTGCGTGGCAAAAATCAGCCGTGCCCGCAGCGGAATCAGCTTCGTGCTGCCCAGCCGGCTAAACTCCCTCTGCTGCAGCACCCGCAGCAGTTTCACCTGCGTCGCCGGGCTCAGTTCCCCAATTTCATCCAGAAACAGAGTGCCTTCGCCGGCCTGTTCCAGGTAGCCTTCGCGCGCCCCCACCGTCCCGGTGTACGCGCCCTTCTCGTGCCCAAACAGCTCGGCCTCAATCAGAGTCTCAGGAATCGCCCCGCAGCTCACCGCTACAAACGGACGCAGAGTATGCGCTCCCAGGTTATGAATCGCGCGGGCGATCAGTTCCTTGCCCGTACCGCTTTCGCCCGTCACCAGCACCGACGCGTTCAGGTTCGCGACCCGATGCACAAGGTCGTAGACCTGCCGCATCTGCGGACTCGACCCAATCATCTGATCGCAGGATTCAACCTCCTCGGTTGGCTTAACCTGCGCTGGGCTGCTTTCCCGCTTCAGCAGGATGCGCTCGTTCACCCGCCGCATAAGCGCACGTAGCTCGCGAACCGACGGGGGCTTACGACAGTAACTATAGGCGCCCAGCCGCACCAGCTCTTCCGCGGCTCCGCGCAAACTATCGTCCGCCATGATTACTGAGGAAACCTGCGACGCCACAATCCGCTTGCAGGATGCAATTCTCTCTTTCAGAGAAGCCTGATTCGAGTCCAGATCAAGAATGACAACGTCCCACTCTCCAAGCGAGAGCTTCCGCGCCGCTTCATTCTCGCTCTGCTCCAGCTGCACCTGAAATTCTCGTCCCAAAGCAGAAGATAAAATCGGCAGTAGCTTCCGGTCTTCCGAATACAACCCAACACGTACCATATTGGGACAATCTCCCTCAATCCTTACTGGACTTACCGAGAAATCAAATTAGCAGTCGGGGGGAAACCCAGAACACCTTCGCCAAACATGAGGGAGCGTCGCTCTGCCGGTTCCTCATGTCCACCACGGAAAGCGGAGAACGATCTTTTTTTATGATTCTGCTAGTTATTGATAACTAAACAAGTTCGAAAAGTCCAGAACAATTTAGCCTTCCCGACATCATGCATACTTCCAATAAGTAACCTTTTGTATACATCACATAGGTAACCACTCCGTAACAGGCCAGAAGTCGCACATATCTTCCCGCCTTCCACTTATCGGCGGACCAGCTACCGTTCTGAACTATGTTCGGATTTCATCCGGCGCTTTGAACCTCGCGAAGCCTCCGTCCCCGCGGCAAAATATCCCGGCCGGGGCATGCATAGGCTTCCCCGGCCAAAACTCACCCAAAATTGTATATTCGGCGGCGACCGCAAAGACCCGTCAGCAGGGGTGAACAGCCGCCTTGCAGGTGCAATCCACACACCCATGCGCAGCACACGCCGCGCACGTTCGCAGAAGCTGTTTGCGAAGGGCCGCACGCGCACGGTGCACACGAACCGCGGCATTGGAAGCAGAAATATGATGCCCCACAGCAAAATCCTGAACCCGCTGCTCTCCAAGATCAACCGCGCGCAGGATCTCGGAGTACTCCGGCTTCAGCCCTCCGACAATTCCTTGAAGGCAACCGCATACCTCGTTCTGGAGGTCAGGGGACGGGTGAGACGTAGCCTCCAACTCGCGCTTCCAGCCCTCAAGTGCCTTGTCTCTTGAGGACTGACGCCGGTAGCTGTCAATCACGGCATTGCGCAGCAACCGATAAAACCACGCTACAGCCGATTCGTTAAGCTCAAAATCATCCCGATGCTCAAAGGCGCGGAGATACGCGCTCTGGAGAATATCCTCGGCCAGGCCGCGATCCGAGACCCGGCGCTGCACAAACGCCAGGAATTGCCTGCGTTGCGCGAGAAGCTGATTGAGGGAAGTTTCGACCATAAGAGTTTCAGGCGGGAGGCGGCAACCTCCCACCAGAGTTGGATGTTAAAGACCTAGTTGCGATTCGTACAGGTGCAATGGACACACTCGCACGCTTCTCCGCAAGGGCAACCTTGACACTTCATGGTGTTCTCCTTTGGACGATTGTTCGTCTGTTCAGGGAAACGCATCACCTCCCGATTTCTTACACCTTCGCGCAAGAAACTTCTCGATAGCCGCCATCCGACAACCCGCCTCCGCCTTGTGAGAGGATCGAAATCAGGGGTTCGCCTTACCCCGGGAGACTTTTTTGCCCGAACCCGTCGCCTTGCCTGAGCCTTCCGCCGCTTCCGCCGCGCGCGTCCCTCCTTCCTGGATTGTCGGGCTCTCTCTTTTCCCTTTTGGTCTTGTGGTCGGCTTCACCGTCACCGCCCTGCCTTTCCTGCTCACGCGCCAAGGCATCCCGTTGGGCCGCGTCGCTTCCACCAGCGCGCTTGTCATGTCTCCCACATTTTGGGGATTCCTCATCTGTCCGGTCCTCGACACCGGTCTCACCCGCCGCGCCTACTGCTGGATTCTGGCCGTTGCATCGGCTGTATGCGTCATCTTCGCGCTGGGAATGTTGACCCCCACCCGGCTCGAAGTCTCCGCAGCTCTGCTGCTGATCGCCGAACTGGGCATGGTCATGTACGGCAATGCCGCCAACGGCTGGATGGCCGAATTTCTCCCCGACAACCGGCGCGGCTCCGTTGCCGGATGGACCAATGTCGCCAATCTCGGCGGCGGCGCAGCGGGCTCCATGGCCGTCATGGCCCTGGCCCCTCACTTCCGCATGCAATGGATCGGCCTCGGGCTCACCGCCTGCATCGTCCTCGGAGTGCTGCCCACCATCGCCTTCCCGGCCTCGCGTAAGTCTTCTTTCCGCTTCCGGCAGGTCTTTTCTGAAACTCTGAAAACCACCTGGAAGGCCTCGCGGCAAAGCAAATGCCTGGCCGGATTCGCCCTCTTCCTCGCCCCCGTCGGCGCGTGTGCCGGAATCAATCTTTTTGCCGGCCTGGGATCCAATTTTCACGTCAGTGAGAGCGCAGTAGTGCTGATTACGGGAGCCGGTGCCGCCATCGCCACTTCGGTAGGCGCGCTCGCCGGAGGCTATGCCGCCAACCACGTCAACCGCGGCTACCTCTACCTCGGCGCAGGCTGCGGAATCATCGCCGTCTCGCTTGCCTTGGCGCTCACCGGCCATACTTTCGCCGCTTTCCTCGCCGGAGTCTTGGTCTACAACGCCCTCACCGGCGTGGTGTACGCCTCATTCAACGCCCTGGCCTTCCAACTCGTGGGCCGCAAAAGCATGGTGGCAAGCACGCAGCTTGCCCTCTTCACGGCAGCCATCAATGCCGCCGTCGTCTACATGACCTGGGCCGACGGACGCGGCTTCAAGCACTTCGGCGTACGCGGCCTGTTCCTGGT
>JBOGMA010000422.1:0-5958 GCA_050746465.1 Acidobacteriaceae bacterium | reverse complement strand
GTCGTGGTGAAACTGCGGATTCGCCTGATTCTCAAATTGCAGCGCCGCAAAAACCTTCGGGTCATTCTTCGCCAGCGCCAGCGCCCTCCGGATCGCCCCGCTCATGCCTTCTTCTTCCGGAGTGCGCTCCACCGTCGCCCCAAAGCCACGCATCAACACGCACTTTTCCTCGGCATAGCCTTCAGGAACAAACAGCACTACTTTGTATCCGCGATTCACCCCAACCAGCGCCAGGCCGACGCCGGTATTCCCCGCCGTCGCCTCCACGATGGTAGAGCCGGGCTTCAGCTTCTCTTCCCGTTCCGCAGCCAGAACCATCCCCAGCGCCGCGCGATCTTTCACGCTGCCGCCCGGATTCAGAAATTCCAGCTTGGCATACACCGCGGCCCACTCCGGCCGCGCCACGCGGCGCAAACGCAGCATCGGAGTCCCACCCATCAACTCCGTGATGTCATCCGCAACCCGCAACGTCCCGCTCATCGGCTGTACAGCACTTGATCGGCTCATAACAAAACAAATTAGTGTAGCAGGGCAAGAGCACACCTCGACTTCGCCCTGATGATTTTTTCTATCGCAAAAATGATGGGATGTTATTTCTGGGCGTCGGGCACACTGCGCTTGTGCGCGGAAATCTTCGCTGTTTCCTGCATTGGGTAGTAGCCGCTTTTGGTTCGCACGTCCAGGTGTCCATATCCCTTCGCGTGCACGTCCACCTTCACCGTGCGGAACCCCGGCTCGGTGATCGGTTTTGTCGAGTGATACCCGATCGTGTATTGCCTCCGGATATCCTGCGCCACCTCGGCGGCAATGGTATCCACTTGTGCCAGCGACTTAGGAAAGAACGCCAGCCCACCCGTTTCGTCCGACAGCAATTGCAGCGCTCGCTTCGCCCGATGCGCATCGCGAGGATCAGACTCCGACCCAAACAGCAGGCCGATGGAGTACACCACCGGCCCTTCTAAACTCTGCACCTTGCGGATCGTATCCTGCAGGTTGAGGCTCGACGCGTTGTCGTCACCGTCCGTAATGACCAGCAGCACCTGCTTCGGCTTCTTCGCATCTTTTTGCAAATGATCCGCTGAGGCCACCACCGCATCATAAAGCGCCGTCCCGCCGCGTGAATCAATGTGGGAGAGGCCATCGCGGAGCTTGGCAATACTCGACGTGAAGTCCTGGTCCAGATAAGCCTCGTCAGAAAAATTCACAATAAATGCCTGATCGTCTCGATTCGACGCCCTCACCAGGTCCAGCGCCGCCTCGTTCACCGCCGCCCGCTTGTCCCGCATCGAGCCGGAATTATCCACCAGAATCCCCATCGACACCGGCAGGTCCTGATGCTCAAATGCGGCAATCGTCTGCGGAATCCCGTCTTCGAAAACCTTGAAATCATTTTTCGTCAGATTATCGATAAGGTTGTGGCTCTTGTCGAAAACGGAAACATTCAGCACTACCTCGTCCACGTTCTGGGTCAGCGTATATCGCCCGCTTGCGCCGCGCTCCAGCGCAATTCCCCGAGAAGCCGGCCCCGGATTCCCCGGGCTCACCGGAACGTTGTCCTCAGCATCGGGAGAAACCACCGGATCGCGATCCACATTCAGCGGCGGCTGCTTTTCCGGTTTCAGTTCCGGCGCGGTCTGCTTTCGCGCCGCCTGCCCTGCGCTCTGCGCGCACACGGAAAGCGGGACGAACAATGATAGAAAAAATAGAAGGCCGAGGCGGCTACTGCAAAGGCGCATAGTATCCATTGCGGGCGTGGACCGTGAGCGGCGGCAGGCCCGGAGGTGGTTCCAGCTTTACCTTCACTTTACGCCACTTCCCGTCATGCTTTTGATTTGTCGGCGAATAGCCCAGCACATACTCGTTCCGCAGCTCCTCGCTGATTTTCGTCGCGATATCGCCCATTTCCGCCACATCATCCACCTTAAACAGCCTGCCTCCGGTTTCGTTGCTGATATCGTTCAACAGCAGCGGCCCCAGCCGCTCCTCTATCGTGGGAGCATCCGGATCAAATATTCCAATCGAATAAATCTGCACATCCGACTCCCGCACCAGCGCGCGAACTTCATTCTCGGTGTAACGGCTGCGATTGTCGCCGCCGTCGGAAACCACCAGCAGCGCCTTCCGCGGATATTCCGCATCCCTCATCTTGTTCAGCCCGAAATAGATCGCATCCAGCAGCGCTGTCCGGTGCCCGGCTTTCACGTTCGCCAGCCGCTCCTCGATCTTCTCAACCGAGGAGGTGAAGTCCTCGATCAACTCCGGACGGTCGTTGAAGGCAATCACAAAATATTGGTCCTTCGGGTTGGAGGTCTTCATAAATTCCAGAATCGAATCCCGCGCCCGCAGAATCTTGTCCGCCATGCTCCCGCTCATGTCAAAAATAATCCCAATTGAAACGGGAGCATCCTGCGTCGAAAATGAGCTGATCTTTTGCGGTTGGTTGTCGTCATAAAGCGCAAAGTTGCTCCTCTCCAGCCCGGTCACCAGCCTGTCCATCGGGTCCGTCACAGTCAGCGGAATCAGCACCAGGTTCACATTCACCCGGAAACGCTCGTTCGATCTCGCTTTAAGCCCGGCCTTGCCTTCAATCGCCGGAGGCTCATGGCTCGGCTTCGGAGGAGGCGGATTTATGTGTACTTTGTTCAGTTGATCTTCCTGCGCCCAGCTCCGGGAGGGCAGCGCCAAAAGCGTCACAGCGTATAGAGCCACCAGCGCCACCAACAAACATAAATTTCGCGCCTTTTGTGAACTACGACGTTCTGAGGAAGGAACTTTCATAACCCGCGAGCCTCTGCATCTTTCCCGCTTTTGCTCGGCATCCTAGCACGTCCGCAGATCACTCTGCTATCGCGAAGCTCGGAAACACCGCGTTTCCGCCAGTCGACATGGGCTTCTCTTTGACGTTGATCGATATTGCCGGCCTCCCTGACCGCTGGCTGCTGAACGCTGAACGCTGGTTTACAATCGGGCAGTATTCCCAATTCAATACTCAATCCGCCTGCCGCGACGTCTATTGGAGAGAACGACCTCAAAGAATGGCCCGGATTTACCCATTTCGCGCGCTTCGCTACAACCCATCGATGGTCCGGTTCAAGGACGTGGTGACGCAGCCCTACGATAAGATCACCCCTGCCATGCAGCAGGCTTATTATCAGCGCAGCCCTTACAACCTGGTACGCATCATCCTCGGCCTGCCTGAACTCTTTGATGGGGACGGCGCTCGGGACGTTTACCGCCGCGCCGCTGAACTTTTCTCTGCCTGGCGACGCGACGGAATTCTCACCCAGGAAAATGAACCCTGCGTCTTCGCCTACTCCCAGACCTTTCCTGTTCCTGGCTCCGCCCCCGGCGCGCAGGTCTACTGCGAGCGACAGGGATTCATCGCGCTCGGCGAGCTCTACGATTACTCCGCCAATGTTGTCTTTCGCCACGAGCAGACCCTTTCCCGGCCTAAAAGCGATCGACTCAATCTGCTCCGCGCCACTCGCGCCAACTTCGGGCAGATTTTTATGCTCTACTCCGACCCCGGCCTAACCGCCGACCGGCTCCTGTTCAACTCTACGGCCGCACCGGATATCGAAGTCACCGACGAGTACGAAGTCGTGCATCGCATCTGGCGCATCAGTGACCCGGCGACGATTAACCTGCTCACCACCGCACTTGAAGACAAGAAGCTGATCATCGCCGACGGCCACCACAGATATGAGACGGCCCTGCAGTACGCCCGTGAGCAGGCCCCCGAGGCGCCCCCGCTCTCGGCCGAGCGAAATCCCGGCTTTCCCGCCACGCCGCCTCGCCCCGAGTCCGCCGCCATGATGACCTTCGTCAACATGGACCGCGACGGGCTCGTCATCCTGCCCACCCATCGCGTCGTCCACGGGCTGGCAGGTTTCGATCCATCCCGTTTCCTCAATAGCCTACGGCCATATTTTTCCATTCAAGCCCTCTCTACACAGCGCCCCGAAGCCCTCATTGCCGCGCTCAACACTTCTTCCGGCCAAACCGCCTACATCGCCGCCATGAACTCCGGCAGTTACCTGCTCACCGCGCAGCCCGAGCCCATCAACGCCGCGCTCCAGAACCTTTCCAACCGCCAGCGCGGCCTCGACACCGTGCAACTGCACGCCATCATCCTCGAACGAATCCTCGGCATCAGCCCTGAAGACATAGCCCGCCAAACCCATATCCGCTATTACCGTGATGCAGCCGAAGCCATCGAGCAGGTCACGCGGAACCAGGCCAACGTCGCCTTTCTGATGAAGCCCGCCACCCTCGCCGAACTGCGCGAAGTCGCCTTTGCCGGCGAAGTTATGCCTCAGAAATCCACCGATTTCTTCCCCAAGCTCCTCAGCGGTCTCACCATCTATGCTCTGGACTAAATTCCGGGCAGGCTCCCGGCCCGGATATTTTGCGGCCCTCTGTCTCGCGCTACCCACGCTTCTGGCGGCGCAAACCACCCAGACTCCGCCTCCTCCCCTTCGGGTCCCGACTGCGCCTTCAACCGCTCCCGCCGTTCCACCGCCTCCGCCACCCAGCGTTGCCCCGGCGTTTTCCGTCCTGATAGACGCCGCCCATGGAGGAAGCGACACCGGCGCGCGCCTCGGCCCGAATCTGCTGGAAAAGGACCTCACCCTGGAGCTTTCCAATCATCTGCGTTCCATGCTCGCCGCCCGCGGCATTCAAGTCACCGTCACCCGCGCCTCTGACGTCACCCTGCCCGCCGAAACCCGCGCAGAAATAGCCAACCATACCCCGTTCGCCGCCTGCATCCTCATTCATGCCACCGCCACCGGCAGCGGAGCCCATCTCTATACCTCATCCCTCGCGCCCACCCCAATCCAGGACTTCCTCCCCTGGCAGACGGCCCAATCCGCCTATATCACCAAGAGCCTCAAGTTGCTGTCGGACATCGACTCGGCCTTCGCTCACGCCCAAATTCCCGTTACCCTCGGCCGAACCTCGCTTGAGCCCATGGACAGCTTCGCCTGTCCCGCCGTAGCCGTAGAAATCGCGCCCCTCCAACACGGCAGTTCCATTAAATCCAAACCACTCACGGACCCCGACTATCAGCGCACCACCCTTGATGCCCTCGCCGCCGCGCTGGACGAGTGGCGCAATGAGTGGAGGCAGCAGCCATGATTTCCCGACTTCAGCGCATTCTGCTCGCCGTTGTCATCATCGCCATCGTGGCCATGTCTGCAATTCTCATTCGCCTGCGTGAACGCGCCCAGCAGCGCCTTCATATCGTCCAGGGCACAACCGTCCCCGCCGAGTCCTCTGCGTCTACTCCGCAAAACGTCACCCTCGTAGTTCCCAACGATCTCGACGGCTCGCTTCAGGATGTAGAACGCACTCTGTCTCTGCCCTCTGACGACAGCACCAAAGCCCGAGTGCTGCTGGAAGACCTCCTCGAAACCTTCCACGAGCCGGGGTCCACTCACCCCATCGCGACCCTCAATCCCGTCGATCGCCCCCCGGCGTCGAATCCAAGTCCGAATCAAGGAATCGACGACGTATTTCTCATGCCGGTCCCTCAAGCCGCCCCCGCTAAGCCATCACCCGCAAATTCGGCAGATGCATCCGCCGGAACACTCGCCGTCGTGGACTTCAGCGCCGCCTTCGCCGCCTCGCAACCTTCGGGGATCGAACCCGAAACCCTGACGCTTCTCTCCATCATCGGAACTCTTCACGCCAACATCCCTGCCATCACCCAGGTCCGATTCCTCATTGACGGTCGCCCCGCACAGACCCTCGCCGGACACGCCGACCTCACCCGAACCTATCTCGCAACCGACACCACCACAGGACCCCCGCAACCATGAACATCGGCGTCTTCGACTCCGGCTTCGGCGGCCTCACCGTGCTTCAAGCCCTGCTCCACCGCCTGCCCTCCGCCAATTACGTCTACCTCGTCGACACAGCTCGCCTCCCCTACGGAGCCAAATCCGAGGCCACCGT
>JBOGMA010000421.1:0-10272 GCA_050746465.1 Acidobacteriaceae bacterium | reverse complement strand
GACGACTTGAACTGGCAGCACGGCCGGAGCAACTACAAGATCGGTGTGGATGCCCGCTTCCAGCAGTTTTCGCCGGCTCCCGGTCCTGTGAACACGCTGAACTTCTCAAGCAATCAGACGGCTGTGGATACGCAGCCGGGACCCAAAGGTAAGACCGGCAACGGATTCGCGAGCGAGCTGCTGGGCGACATGTCGGGAGCAAACTTCGGCTTCGGGCTGATGCAGCGGCTACCGCGCTGGACCTGGAACTACTACGCCGTATTCTTCCAGGACGACGTGAAGGTATCTGATACTTTGACGCTGAACCTGGGCCTGCGCTGGAGCCTGGATATGCCTCGCCGCGAGGCACATGGTCAGACCTCTAATTTCAGCCCCACGGCTACTGATCCGGAGTATGGGATTCCTGGAGCGCTGGTCTTCGCGACGACTTGCAATAAGTGCCAGGTTCCGTGGGCCAGCGCGTATTACAAGGACTTTGCGCCGCGTATCGGCTTTGCCTGGGCTCCAGCGAATGCCGGCGGAAAGCTGGCTTTCCGCGGCGGCTTCGGAATCATGTACGGCCCTCTGCAGTATGCGGATGACGGACGCAATATGATTCAGGGATACAAGACCGCCCCGACCTTCCCCAGCAAGGACGGCTTTACGTCTTCGTTCCAGATTGACGACGGATTCCCGGCCTACAGCCTGCCGCCTGATTTCGATGCCGGTTTTTACAATGGCAATACGGTAGCGGAGTATATCGAGCCGCAGTTCGGAAAGCCGGCGGCAATTTATCAATGGGGTCTGCAGATGCAGCAGCAGGTTGCCCAGAGCACTATTTTCACGCTCGGCTACCTCGGGAACAAGTCTCAGAACCTGAGGTCGAATCTTCAGGACATCAACAGTGTTCCGGAGAAGGATTTCTCACTTGGAGATGGGCTGACACAACTGGTATCGAGCAACACGCTTGGGGTCACAGAACCGTTTACCGGGTTTTCAACACTGTGGGGCAAAGGAGTCCAGGTCCAGCAAGCCCTGCGTCCGTTTCCGCAATACAGCGGCATCGCCAATAACTGCTGCCTGCAGAATGTCGGCATGTCGAGCTACAATGCCATGCTGGTTTCTCTGAAGCGGCGGTTTGAGAATGGACTTCAGGCGCAGGTTTCCTATACCTGGTCGAAGACCATTACCAACGCTGATAGTTTGCTGCCGAACGGAGGCTTTGCCGAGGTGGGCGTGCAGAACGTGTTCAACCTGCACAAGGAGAAGTCGATCAGCGTGCAGGATATTCCCAGCAATTTTGTGGTGAGCTGGCTGTATCAGTTGCCGTTTGGCAAGAACCAGCGGTTCCTGAATCACGGGATTGCCAGCTACCTGGCAGGCGGCTGGAGAATTGGTGGCGTGCAGCGCTACATGTCCGGTCAGCCGATTTCGTTCCTCGGAGCCAGCGGGATTCCCGGCTACGGTGGAACCATGCGGTTCAGCCGCTTTGGCAAGAATCCGATTGAGAGCCCGGCCGCGCGGAGCGGAAAGATCAATCCGTTCTTCGTTCCGACCTATGGTTCCGATCCGGAGATCAACAGCATGTTTAACCTGCCGACGGATCGTGCGGCAGCAATCAACGAGCCGAACAACGCCGCGTTTATCGACAATAACCTGCCGGTTTACCGGAATGGTGGGGCCTACACATTCGGCACAATGCCGCGCGTGGAGGGGGAGTTCCGAATGCCTGCATACCTGCATGAGGACTTCAGTCTTATCAAGACATTCCCCATCCGGGAAAGCATGAACCTTCAACTCAAGGTTGAAGCGCTGAATGCCTTCAACCGTCACGCATTCACACTCCCGGGACTTAGCCCGAACGGCGAGACCTTCGGCATACCGACAGGTACGCTGGATGCGCCTCGTAACCTGCAACTTACCGGACGTTTCAACTTCTAGGTAGGTTGATTTGCTCCCTGAAGGCGGTGCGGCGAACGAATGCATTTCCAGCCGCACCGCACTTGTTTTTGCACTTGAATTTGAATGAACAAGGCGGTCAAGTTATCGTGACGAATTCATCATCGCGCGTTCTCATGGTTTTTCTTCGTCAGTTCGGAAAAGCAAGTGCGCCGGTCGTTTTGCTTGGAATTTCGGGGGCATTCTGCTCGGGTCAATTAACGGTCAACCAGCCCGCGCCGTCTGCGGTCCAAATCGAAGTGGATGCCGGCAACCCAGCCTCTTTCAAGATTCCTCGAACGGTGTTTGGCAGCTTTCTAGAGCCGATAGGGAATTCGATCAATCAGGGGCTGTCCGCAGAGATTCTCGTGAATCCGAGCCTGGAAACCGGACTGTGGAATGACCAAAATGTTAATAAGATGATCGCTCAGAATCCAAATCTGAAAAAAGCGGCGAGGATGAGCCTGCCCATGCCATGGCAGCCGCTTGATCCTGAAGCCGGAAACCGCTACGCGCTTCACTATGGTGATGCCGCGAATTCCTGGACGTCGCTTGAGGTGATGGGGGTAGCAGGAGAGAGAGTAGGCATCAAGCAGCAGGTCTACCTCCCTGCGCAGCGGACGCTTCGGTACAGCGGAAGCGTATTTGCAAAGCATTTGAAGGGCCGGTCGCAGCTTACGATTGAATTGATTTCAACCGCTTCTCACAAGATGTTGGCATCTACGAAGGTCAATGCTACGGAAGGAGCGTGGCGGAAATACTCTTTCAGCCTGGATGTTCCGGCTGGTAGCGTGGAGCGGTTGGAGGCGGTCGATTTTGCGATCGAAGTGCAGCCGGAGGAGCGCGTGCAGCTTGATGAAATATCGTTGATGCCCGCGGACGCTGTGGATGGAATGGATCCCGATGTGATTGCAATGGCCAAAGCGATGGATACATCCGTTCTCCGGTTTGGAGGCAATTTCACGTCGACCTACCATTGGCAGGACGGCGTTGGGCCGGTGGACCGGCGGGTGTCGATGCGGAATCTTGCCTGGGGAATTCCGGAATACAACACCTTTGGTACGGATGAATTTTTGAAATTCTGCCAATTGATTGGCGCTGAGCCGCAGATTGACCTGAACCTGGGAACCGGCACGCCGGAGGAAGCGGAGGGTTGGGTTCGTTACATTCGGAAGCGTTATGATGGCCCGGTGCTTTGGGAACTTGGAAATGAGCTTTGGGGAAAATATCAGTTTGGTTACCCATCATTGAACGAGTTGCCGGGCCAGACCATCGCCTTCAGCAAGGCAGTTCAGGCAGCCGATCCTGGAGGGGAGATGATAGCGACCGGAGAGCGACCGTACGACTTCCATCGATGGAACGCGGCGCAACTTGAGGCGCCTGCCGGGACGTACAACTATCTTTCCACCCATTTTATTCGTGTGACGAACCGGGTTGGGGTGGCGAATCCTTCGCCCGATTTTTTGGCTGAGGCAGCGTTCGCCCTTCCTGTTGAGGCGGAGCGGCGGTTCCAGGCGATGCAGGCGCAGATTGACGGCGTTCCGCGATTCGCCGGGAAGACGCATCTGGCACTTACGGAGTGGCTTTTCTCGAGCCATCGGAACGGCAAAGATGTTGCGGACGAAGACAGTCCGAGCTTTCGGAATATGGGCGGGGCAATTGTGGTCGCCGGCGTATTCAACACGCTTTTACGTAACGCTAATATTGTTCCCATTTCTGACATGACGGGCATTATGGAATTCGCCGGAATCTGGAAGAAGCGGGGGCAGGTCTTTGGCACGCCTTCCTACTATGCGTTCCGGATGTACTCGACAGCGGACGCGGTGCGGCCGGTGCACGTGAAGTGGGATTCAGGGAACTATTCGATTCGCAATGGCGTGTGGCAGATGGCGAACATTCAGAATGTGCCGTTTCTGGATGTGGAAGCCGCGCTGAATGCAAAGGGAGATGTACTGACGCTTTTCTGTGTGAATCGGTCAACCGACCATGATCTGAATGCAGAGATTCATCTGGATGGATTTAAGGCTTCGCGGGCGAGCGTGAAAGTGCTGAGGGCGGATAGCATCTACGAGGGGAACGACGAAGTCGATCCGAAGCGTGTAATACCAACCGACTCAGAACATGAGGTTGCGTCCGACCCCATACCGCATGTATTTCCGCATGAGAGCGTGACGGTGATTGCTTTCCAGAAGAAGTAGCGAAGGAAACTAGCAAACGAGGACAGTTATGGAGCGCAGGGAATTTCTGAAGACAGCGTCGCTAACGGCGGCGGGAGCTATGGTTTCGCCCGGAAGCAGTTGGAGCGAGTCAGTTGATGCGGAATCTATTGCAAAGCCCAACATGATCTTTGTAGTTTCCGATCAGCATCGCGCGGGTCTTACCAGGCGTTCTGGGTATCCGCTGGATACGAGTCCCACCCTCGACAAATTGGCGGACAGGGGAATTGGTTTTGATCGCGCATATTGCACGACCCCTCTTTGCGTGCCAAGCCGGACGAGCATGGTAACCGGACGGTGGCCGGAGGCGACGCATGTTCGCATGAATCTTGACCCAAAGGACGCCTACTATACAAAGCATGTGTATCAGGTAGCGAAAGAGCAGGGTTACAGGACGGGGCTCGCAGGGAAGAACCACACATTCCTGAAACCAGCCGATCTCGATTACTGGAGGGCGTATGGCCATTGGTTCGGGTGGAAGCCGGAAGATGCGCCGAAGGAGTATTCCGAATATGACAAATGGATGCGCGGACTGGAAGCAGATGCGGCGCTTACTCCTACTCCGTTTCCGCTCGAGGTCAGCTATCCGTATCGCATTGTTTCGGACGCAATTGATTTCATTGACCAGTCTGGAAGTGAGCCATTCCTTCTTCAGGTAGGTTTTCCGGAGCCGCATGATCCCGAGCAGGTCCCAAAGCCGTATTGGGATATGTATCCGCCGGACAGCGTGCCGGGGCGCTGCGCGGGGCCCGAGGCTCTGAAGCATCTTGGGTTTCACGCGCAATGGCTCTATGGGCTTTCGAATGACTCCTATCCGAGCGAAAAGCATTGGCGGCGGTATAAGTCAAACTATCTTGGCTCGCTTCGACTTATTGACGATCAGTTAGCACGGCTTGTAAATCATCTGGAGCAAAAAGATGTCATGAAGAACACTGTCGTGGTCTACTTGGCCGACCATGGCGACTATCTTATGGACTATGGGCTCGCTAGGAAGGGAGTGGGCATGTTCGACTGCCTCACCCGGATTCCCATGGTATGGTCGGGGTACGGCGTGAGGCCGTCGAACATTGGCTCAACCGCATTTGTCTCCATGGCAGACGTGATGCCGACCATGTGCGAGATTATGGGAGCGGAAATTCCGGAGGGTGTGCAGGGTAGGAGTCTGTGGCCCCTGCTGCAGGGCGAAGCATATCCACCTGAGGAATTTCGCAGCATCTACACCACAGTCGGGCTTGGCGGCCTCTACTACGAGGCGTCAGATCATGTCCCCTACAGCATTGCAGAGCATCACATTCAAAACGGTGGAGCGGCGAAATCACCCTATGGAGTGGGATGGGATGAGTTAGACAAAGTAACCCAGTGCGGTCTGCAGAAAATGGTCCGGATGGGGGACTGGAAGCTAATTTACGACATGATGGGTTATGGTCAGCTCTATAACTTGGCCTCTGATCCATGCGAGCTGCACAATCTGTTTGGCCAGACGTCGGTTGCTGCGGAACAGGCGCGTCTTATGGAGGAACTGCTCATGTGGACGATTCGCAACCAGGACAGCCTGCCGACGGGGCCGCAAAACGGAAAATACCAGACGAAGTGGTCGAAAAAACACAACTGGTATGCGCCGTATCGGCACGGGACAGCGCCGGTGGCCTATATACCTTAACGGCTCGGGGAATCTAAAAACGAATGCCGGTCGTGAGCTTTACGTCCGGTTTTTTGTGAGTTTGGGAGCTTCGTAGTTCCAGGTGCGGCGACTTCGAGATACAGTGACCCTGGACTTGCGGCAGCTATGCTTGGGATTCAATTTCTGAGACGAAGCTGAAAGTACGGCGCACATGAGTCTGCCAGTAGTCCCAGGTATGCCCTCCCTCGTGTTCCTCGTAGATATGCGGGATTCTCTGATCTTCCAGTGCTGCGTGAAGCGATCGGTTCGCCTCGAGCAGCGAGTCTTCTGTACCGCAATCAAAGCGGATGGGCGGCAGCATCGCGCGATGTTTTCTGGCCCAGTGGAGAATATCCACGTTCTCCGCACCTGAGAAGCGATACTCCTCCAGAGGCTCGCGCACAAACCGCTCGAGGTCTTCGACGCTGGTCACGGACGAATGGGCTGATATGCCCTTTACCCTGTTTGCATACTTCATGCCCAGCCGCAGTGCGCCGAAGCCGCCCATCGATAATCCCGCGATGTAGAAGCGATTTGCTTCGACCGCCGGTACGAATTCACGGATGAAGCCAGGCACGTCCTCGGAGATCCACGCTTCGGCGTCGAAGTCGCGATGCGGGACGTAGCCGGAACCATCTCCCCAGAGGCCGTCAGAAGGCATGGCGATGCAGAAGGGGAAGATTTCGCCAGCTTCCATCATCTCGCGCGCGATTTCAGGAGCTTTGCCCATGATCCACCAGTTCCAATGGCTGCCATAGACTCCGTGGAGCAGGATGAGCAACGGCAGAGGTTTGCCCGGCTGCGGTTCGGGCAGGTACAGAGTCATGTCCGCACGTCGCTTCAAAGCCGGCGAATATAAGGTGGCGAGGCGGACGCCATGGCCGGGAATGGGAGGCGACAGCTCTGCGTTGCGGAATCGGCTCATTGACTGGGGCCTTCATTTTTCAGAGAAGGCATGGGCATTCGTACCGCGCGAGGGAAGTAAATGCTGAGATTCGTTGCCAGCTTTGGCACGGAGAAGGTATTGCAGGCGTAGGTGAAGACCAGGTCACCGTGCTCGAACTCAGGATGTTCCTTGCCTGCGTAGCAGAAGGTGTCTTTGTCGTAGCCGGAAGATTTTGGATCCATTTCGGGCACTTTGTAGATTACCTGTCCGTTGGTCCAAGGGCCCGTTGGAGTAGGCGCGGCGCGAAGCAGGATATTGCGTGAGAATCCTTCGGGCTGGAACATGATGGCGATCCACTTGTGCAACTCGGGATGATAGCGGATGGATAGTTCCGGACTCCCGTGTTTCATCACTTCCAGCGCGTTGGGTGGTTGGAAGCCTTTCTGCCATTTTCCGTTGCGAGCCAGGTATTCGAGGTTTGCCTTCGGATTGCGGAGCCCACTGAGAGGAATGCGTGACGCGAGTAAGGGGCGCGTGCCTGCTTCGTAGAGTGCAAAGATTTCGGCGTAGCTGCCGGTTACGAGAGAGGTGGCCGAAGGATAGGCCTTTGCTCCATCGGGAACGAGAGGGAAGTACTTCACCTTCCACTTCAGAGGATCGGGGCCGGGGTCTGAGAGGCGCGCGAGGTCGGTTCCGCAGGTCGCAAAGCCCAGGGCCGCGGTCTCTGCCGGCGCGGGGCGAACGCAGAGCAGTGTGATCCAGACATCGGAGCCCGCGTGAAAACCGCCCATTGCCCAGTAATATGTGTTCGGATGTTGCTCATGGAAGAAGGAGACGAGTTGGCCTTTTGCATCCCGACGGATGTAGTAGCTCACGTTCCATTTGCCTGCCTTGCACGTGGAGATTCCAAGGCTGCTGTGAACCATGTCCGGGATGTCGCCGTGGACTACGCGGTGCTTGCCGTAGAGCGTGTCGCCAAATATCCAGAGGTCGCGTCCGTCAGGCAGCGGGATGGAGTACCCTACGTCCGCGCCTTGCCAGCCCTGTGCCACTCCGGACTGGAGCGGGAAGCTTGGCGTGCATGAGGCATCGGGACCGGTGGCCCACGCGACGGTGCAGGAGAGCACGGCTGCGAGTAAGGTGAGTGCCCCGCTGTGGCAGAACTGTTTCATTCGCATTGCCGGTTGCTCCTTTGCAATAGGTCTACAGCGATGTCGCGTCCGAGGCTAGAGCCGCCTGGCTTCGGAGGCGGAGATCGAGTATTCGCTGCCCTGATAGGGAAAGCGATCGAGCGCTGCGTTGGGATCGAAGGCGGAAAGCTTTGGTGAGCGGACGTGAAGGCCATTGTGGAGCGACGGGTCGGCTCCGAAGATGGACTCAATGACCATGTCGATGAAGGCTCCGCCGGAGATGGCGCACCAGTCTTCGATGTAGGGCGCGTCTTCGGAGGCCTTGTAGGCTCCGCCTTTGAGGGGCGGGACTACGTCCTCGACGAAATGGGCTTGGCCGATGGGGCCCTGGTTGCCAGCCTTTGCGACTTCGGTGAGCCAGGTTGCGACGTGAGCGGGGTCGTCTATGTTGAGGAGGCCCTTGGCGCACTCGGGAGGCCATGCGGTGTAAGCGCCGAGGCAGCTATGGTCGGGGCGGACGTTCCAGGTGGCGTCAGGATCGCCGCTGGCGAGGGCGCGCATCCACTTCTTGCTAGCGAGCTGCGACCAGAAGAAGTGAGCCATCTCGCGCTTCTGGGTTTCGGAGAGGTCTTCGCCCATGTTATCGAGGACGGCGAGGAAATCGTAACAATGACGGACCTCTATAAAGGAGCCGTTGGGCTGGCCGCAGCGCCACCATCCTTTGCCCTTGACGTAGAGTAGGTCATTGATGCGATGGGCGAGATCTGATGCTTCGGAGCGAAGCTGCGCGGCTTCCGTGCTGCGGCCGCTGTGGTCGAGAAGCTCGGCGACGAACCTCAAGCTGGAGACATTGCCGGCGTTCATTCCGGCGACTTCGTGGATGTACGTACTTACGACCTCGAGCAGGTTCTGGATGCCGCCGTAGTCGGCAAGGCCGTTCTTGCCTTTGAGCAGTTTCCAGTAGGTGGCGTGGTAGAGCAGGTGATCGAGGACGGGCTTGTCTCCGATCTGCTTGTTGAGCCACTGGAAGTCACCAGTCACGCGGAGGTAGTCCTGCGCGCAGCGAATGATGGCCATGTCATTGACGGCGTACCAGGGGCCGACGGCTTCTCCGGTTACGTAGTCGGTGGCGAGGTGCTGGTGCATGTCACGCTGGAACCATATCTCGACGAGGGTGCGCAGAGGCTGCGGGTCGAGAAGCGCGAGGCTGAGGCTGCTCAGGGCTGTGTCCCACGGGAAGCTGAGGGTGGGAAGGACGTGTCCGCTGAGCGTGAGCAGCGTGGGGCCGTAGGCCGAGTCGGGTGAGCGGCGGCGGGCGGTAAGCAGGTTGCGGAGGCCGTTCTGGTAGAGGTTCCAGAGGGTTTCGCTCTCGGTGTGCAGGCGCGGCAGGTGGCCGGAGAAGTCGCTGTTGCCGGGAGTGAAGGCGGAGTTGAGAAGCTGCTCGAAGCGGCGCTGGCTCTGAGCTTCGAGAGCGGCGAAGCTCGCTTGCAGCCGGTCGTGCATGGAGTTGGCGGTTGTGGGGTCCTCGGCGATGGCGGCGGCGAAGTGGAGTTCCTTCGTTGCGCCGGGAGCAAGGGTGAGGTGGTACTCGAGCAGGTTGCCGCCTTCGACCGAGTCGGCGGGCGGGTGAATGCCCTGGGCGACGGCGGCCTTCGAGTGCTGCGCGGTCCAAGTGAGGCGGCCTTGCGAGGCATCCCAGGTGCGGTGGTTATCGCCTTCGCCGGGTAGTTCGTTGAGCCAGGCGGTGGTCTTCTTTGTGACCGCCGCTCGCATGTCGAAGCCGAGGGTAAGGCGGGCGGTTTGTGGGCCGCTGTTGCGGATCTCGATTTTCTGCAGGACAGCGCGCTGGTCGGGCGGCAGGAAAAAGGTGGTGCGGATGCGGATTCCGTCCAGAGTCTGCTCGCGGACCACGCAGTGCGGGAACCACTGGTAGGTGACGGCCCGGGCGGGATCGTCGGAGATGGAGGCGAGGCGGTCGTTGAGGATGAGCTCGCAGGTGGAGAGAAGGCCGGGGCTCCAAGGGATGGCCGGGATTCCGCAGCAGGCGTAGGGAGGAAAGGCGATGGCAGTGATGGCGGAAACGGACTTGACGGCCTGCGCGTAGCCCCAGTCGTTCTGGGCGATGGGCAGGTTGAAGAGCTCCATAAAGGTATGGGGCATGCGGACGCTGGCGAGGTCGTTCAGCGAGGGGACGGGCGGCAGCTTTCGGAGGCCGGCGGGCAGGGCGTTGGAGGTCAGAGGCAGGGCGGCGGCGGTGGCGGCTCCGGCGGAGGCCTTCAGGAAGGTGCGACGGTTCATGGGCGATCCTCGCCAGAATGATAGCAGGCGAGGGAGCGTTTTGGCTTGATTGAATCATGTAGATGATCGTTATTCAGGTGATTCGGTCAATGTGGCGCTATGGAGCGGACGACTGACAAGCGGGTGACTAAGAAGCGAGTAGCGCGAAACCAGCCAGAGAAAGGG
>JBOGMA010000420.1:0-1543 GCA_050746465.1 Acidobacteriaceae bacterium | reverse complement strand
CAAAAGCATGTCCTGAATCTCTCTATCGCCCTCTACTGCCAGTCTTTCCAGAAGGGCAGCGAATTCGTCAACTTCGATGAGTGACCCGGAACCTGCTTTCTCACAAACAAAGCGCCGCATATCGGATAGAAAGAAAAAAGGTGCATTTTCTTCCCAATCGTCATCAGAAGCCTCAACGCCAGAAACGGCGCGGGCGAGCACCGGAAAGACGTTATCCATACGAATGCTCATTTGGAACTCCTGGACCCTCGGTTGCTCGTTAAAATCGGGCACCATTCTCAGGAATGTTAATGCTTCACACGCTTCTTCTCGCTCGATTTTTTATTCTTTTCCACCCGCAGTTTCCACGCCGTACGCAAGGCGCCCGTCATCAGGTCTTCATTCGCGGCAGCCAGCCGAATATGCGTTGCGCCCATCCGGCCCCAGCCTCCCGCTACGGGCAGAAACACCTTCGGCTGCTCCGCCACAAACTCAACCTGTTGTGCGGGAGCAAGCATCAGGTTCCCGTAACCCTGCTCCACAGAGGCCAGCGTGGCAAAGATATGCCCACCCACGCGAAAGTCCACCGAGCCCATGTGCGAGCCTTCCTCCGCACCTTCCAGGCTCAACGCAATCCGCCGAAAATCTTTCGCGTTCATCGGCGTCCCTCCGCGCCGCTTATGGCTGAAATACCAGCCGCGTGCCTTGCTCCGGGCTGTTCCACAAAGCCTCAACCTCGCTCAGCGGCGCAGCTTTCACAGCGATTTGAAACGGCTCTTTGGCCGCTTCCTGGAACAGTTCGCCAACCGAACGCATGATCTGTTCGAACGACGCGCTGCCCAAGCCGCTCCCCAGCAACTCCACGCCCGAACTGCGCAGCGTCGCGGCGGGTAGCGAAATCCTTTCTCCTGCCATGGAGCCGATCTGCACAAATCGAATCCGCGGAGCCGCCTGTGTTGCTCCTTTCCGCGCAATCGCCTGCAACAAGGCTTCCGCCGGCTGCCCCCACAGATAATCGAGCACCACATTGATCTTCGCCTCGGTCATCGCCGTGCGAAACGCCTCCACCAGCGCATCCTGCTCCTGATTGAGCGAAATCACCACGTCCGCCCCCAGCGCAGCCAACTCCTCCAGGGCCGCTGGATTGCGCCCCGCCGCGACCACCCTCTGCGCGCCCAGCCTCCGCGCCACCTGCACCGCAAGCCGGCCGGCGACGCCGGTTGCTCCCAGAATCAGAATGCTCTCGTCCGCGACAAACTGCCCCCGCATCAGCGCCACGCGCGACGACATCCCGGGATTCGCCAGCGCCGCCGCCGTCACGTCATCCAGCCCGTCGGGCAAGGGAACGCATACGGCGGCCCGCGTGATCGTGCGCTCGGCAAACGTGCCGTAAGGAGGCCGCGTCGCGCCAAAATAAACGCGCTTTCCATCAGGGAGGCGCCCCGCCCCATCGAGTCCTGGAACCAGCGGCAGAGTCCCGGTGCCGCTGTAATGGCTTCCGCTCGCTACAGCTCTTACGATCTGGTGCAGCCCCGCGGCTTTCACCTCGACCAGAACTTCTCCC
>JBOGMA010000419.1:0-3273 GCA_050746465.1 Acidobacteriaceae bacterium | reverse complement strand
GGCTGGGATTCGTGCGTTTAAATCAGGGCCGGTTCAATGAGGCCCAGAGCTTTTTTGCCAGGGTTCAAAAGCTTGACCCCACTCGAAAAGACGTGAGCATGGGTTATCGCAACGCCAGGTTCTGGGGTGTGATGCATAAGGCCGCTGCGCTGAATCAGCAAAGCCCCAAAGCCGCCGGTGCTGAATATCAGAAGGCGGTACTGCTGAATCCAAATGATAAAGATGCTCTGCTCGGATTGGCGGACGCGCGCATGCGTGCAGGCGATTATTCCGGCGCGGCCAAAACTTACGACCGGCTCGCCGCTTCCTACCCCGACGATTCATCGGTCTGGCTTGAGCTGATCCGTGCGCAGTTGTCGGAGCAAAATCCGCAGGCCGCACTGGCTACCGCTCAGCGTATTCCTGCAACGGTGAAATTTAAGTTGGAGAGCGGCTCTGAATACTTTTCTGAAATGGCGCTCGCTTACTTCAGCACTAACCAGGTTGCCGCGTGCGATCAGGCTCTGCGCCTCGCATCTAAGCTAGCCAGGCATTCCGATAATCGCGACGCGCTGGGCATGCGTATGCAACTCGCGGGCAAGCTCATGGCGCAGGGCAAAGCGGGGCGCGCCATTGAAATCTATATCCAGGCGACGCAGTCAAATCCCGATGATCCAAATAGCTGGCAAGCTCTGATCGGCGCATACGTGCGGCAGTCTGACTTTGTGGATGCCGCCACGGCTCTCCGCTCCATGCCGCAGAAGCCCTACGAGGCGGCTCTTAAAAACGCGGGCTTTCTGAATTCCGCCGCCCTTGTTTATTCCGCTCAAGGTCAGTGTTCAAGGGCCGAGGATTTCCTGAACCGATCATTCGCTCTGGCTCGGGCAACCGGGCGCCAGCCTGACGAAAGCGCACAACTCCAGCAGGCCGATATATGGATGCGCCAACACAGCTACACTCAGGCGCAGAGCCTTTATCGCGGGATCATTGCCAACCACGCAACTTCCGCCCCGGCCTGGAGAGGCTACCTCGTCGCGCTCCACCAAAGCCATGCTGACCGCAGGCTCGCAACGGAAATTCCGCACATTCCTGCCTCTGTCCGGGCGCAACTTGAAACCGACCCAAGCTTTCTCATCCTCGAAGCAAGTGCGTACTCAACCATCGGGAGCAATCAGGAAGCGCTTCCGCTGCTTGAAAAAGCGCGCGCGCAATACGCGTCGCAATACAAACGGCCGCCGCTGAACCTGGACATTCAGACGGCCTGGACCATGCTCGCCGTTTCTCCAAACGAACCTGGCCTTCAAAATCTGTTGCACAGCGCAAAATCCCGCGCGGGACTTACGTTGAAACAGCGCGGAGCCATCGAAGAACTCTGGACTGCCTGGAGTGTGCGCCGCGCCAAACTGACTCTTGAGGCGAAGCCGCAGGTCGCCTATTCCATATTGGTCGATGCGGCCCGCGTGTATCCCCGAAGCCGGGATATTCGCGTCGCACTGGCGTCTCTTTACCTGAAGCGGAACGACAAACAGGGTGCCCTTGATGTCTTCCAAAGCTGGGGAATGGCAAATGCGCAAGCCGCGGACTATAGAATGGCGGCTGGCGCGGCCCTTTCAGCACACAAGAATGAGCTGGCGGATCAGTTCCTGCAGCGGGGGCTTGCCCGTTTTCCCAACGATGCGGGCCTGCTGCACATGACGGCCAGACGTGAAATTGCGCGCGGAAACTACAACGAAGGCGAGCAGGAGCTCCGATCGGCGTTGGTGGCGCTCCGCGAGCAGGGCACAGCTGAACCGGATACCAGAGCGCTGGTCGCGATCAACACGGAGAATGCCGCGGCTCTAAGCAACGCTGATGTTGACGCCGATGCGGCTGCGCGTTCTTCCAATTCCGCTCAACCGTGCAGGACCGAGCAGCCCCAGACAGCGGACAGCGGGCACATTCGCCCAATTAGCCTGACGTTCGTAGTTCCACAAGATCAAAACAGCAATGCGCAGACGCAGAGCAGCCAGCCCCTCTCGCCTCAGGCACAGGCGCAAAAGCAGCTTGAGGAACAGCAAATGGAGGATGAAGTCGAGGCGGTGAAAAATCGCAACACGCCGGTCATGACTCTGGGGGGAGTGGGTGTCGGGCGGGTCGGCGACGCGGGCATCGACCGCCTGGTCATCCTCGACAGCTCTTTTGGTGCGGCATACACGATTTCCAACACGGTGCGGCTCAGCGTCCAAGGTGACGGAGTATTCGCATACAGCGGCACTCCTGACGGCAGTTCCAAGCTCCAATTCGGAACGCTGCCCGCCTATGCGCTGTTCGGTGAACAATCCAAAACCGGCTATGGTGGCCTTGTCCAGTTATCGACGAACACCTTTGGGGTGGCCTTCGGCACTTCTCCGCAAGGATTTGCCGTACACAACTTCATCGGGGGAGTCCGCTATCGTCCCCTGAACAGTTGGTTCACGTTTATTGCGGTGCGCGACAGCGTGAAAGACAGCCTGCTCTCCTACGCGGGTTCGCGCGATCCTGGCACCGGCATTCGATGGGGCGGAGTTGTTTCGAACACCGGCACGGTGAAGTTTGATTCCGTTCCCGTCAACGGCAGCGTGTACAAGCGGTTCGGAATATATGGATCGGGCAGCTACTCGTTTTTGCAGGGACTGCATGTGCCCAACAACTGGAGCGCTTCCGCCAATGCCGGACTTTACTGGCAAATGGCGCCCGGATTGACGCTAGGCGTGAACGCCAGCGGCATGCACTACAACCGTAACCTGAAATACTTCTCTTTTGGACAAGGAGGATACTTCAGCCCGCAACAGTACTATCTCGCTTCCATCCCAATCTCCTGGTATTCACGGCATCCCCGCTTCGAATACGAAATCAAATTCAGTGGCGGTTTGCAGTACCTTCACGAGAGCTCTTCCCTGCTCTACCCCGTACTTCCCGGCACTGCGCCAGTTACTCAGAGCGTCTATGGGTCCGACACCACCACAGCGCCGAACTATGATCTGAAGCTCCGTTTCGGCTATCGGGTGACTCCGCATTTCTATTTGGAGAGTTTTGCTACGGCCAACAATGCACAAAATTACTACCAGCAGAGCGCGGGGTTCAGCCTGAAGTTCATCTTCGATCGCATTCCTACCCGCACTGACCTGCGCGTAAACTCCGTCCCGGATTGGACGGGGAAACAGCCATTCGAAATCCGATAAATAAACTGTGGAAAGTTCGTATAAGCGAAGGGATCACCGCAGCCGACCGATCCGAAGAGGCACGTCACCACACTCAAGACGGTCTGGACCAACG
>JBOGMA010000418.1:0-6509 GCA_050746465.1 Acidobacteriaceae bacterium | reverse complement strand
GTATTTCAGCTTGTCCATGGAAGAGGTATCCACGAAGGGGCGGGACTCCTCCGAGGTGATGATGCTCTTATTTGGGATTGCCGAATGAATCGCGGCGGGTCGCTGAAGCTAGATCCGGGCACAAGGTCCTCTGAGGCAAGCTCCGCCAGCCCGGAGTTGGTGGCAGCCCATCGTCTCCAAAATCGGCGCTGAAGCCGAGAATCGCCAGAATTTTGCCCCCTCTGGAGGACACTCGGCATTTCCAATCAGAGAATAGCTCTGCTTAGGAGCAGATTTAAAACCGCGCAGAATCCTCTCCTGTGTCCTTCAGGAGCAAAAGGTAGGCATGCCGCGTGGAAGTTTGGGGATTTTTGGCTGTAATTTACAAATCTTAGGAGGCTTAAGACTGTATGGTGGACCTGGTCGGGATCGAACCGACGACCTCTTCCATGCCATGGAAGCGCGCTCCCAGCTGCGCCACAGGCCCACATGCGGGGATATACTTGATGTATTCATTGTCGTTGACGCCGTTTGATTCGTCAAACTTGCAACATCCCCTGGCAACTAGGTTCCTGAAGCATGCATCCTGTTAACTTCTAATGGTTTCTCTGTTCAAAGTTGCTCCCACAATTCTCGCGTTTGGTCTCGCCGCGCTGTCACTCAGTGCACAGGCGCCTCCCGCTCCGAATCCGCCCGAGACCACTCCGCCATCCACGCTGCTCCGTCCCGCGTTGGCCAATGTCCAGGGCACGACCGCTGCTCTGAACGTCTCCAAATGGAAGGCCTCGCGCGGCGTTCGCCAGTCGACACAAGCCGACGTCGAATCCATTCAGCGTGACCTCGGCAGCGCGCTTCCCGGGCTGTTGACTCAGGCTGATGCAGCTCCCGGGTCCGTACCTCCTTCTTTTGCCGTCTACCGCAATCTCGATGCTCTTTATGATGTCCTGTTGCGCGTTTCGCAAACGGCCGAACTCGCTGCACCTTCCAATCAGGCGGAGGCCCTCGCCGCGTCCCTGAAGAGGCTGGAGGCCGCGCGGGCCGCGCTCGGCGACTCCATCCTGAATACCTCCCGCCATCACGAGGCAAAGATCGTTTCCCTGGAAGCCGCTATCCGGACTGTTAGGACTGCCCCGCCGGAAAAGAAGGAAACCGTCGTCGATGACGGCCCGGTGAAACACCACACCTCCCGCAGAGCCAGGCGCAGGTCCACCCACAAAAGTACGGAGCACAAGACCGCTCCGAAGACCGCCCCCTCCGCCGAATCCGGTAAATAGCTCAAACCAGCTTCCTTTTTTCAACTTTCCGTGAAGTTTTCAGGAACCTTCCGCCCATGCACCGGTGTCTAAAGAGCATAGAGTGAGCGAGACACTCAGCCGCCGGCGGCAGTTGTTCCACTCATTCGCAGGTTGGCTGTGCTTCCTGTTATCGTAGGAGGAGCTTCTTCCATGCAAGCGGGAACTGCTGTGGGTAATCTGGCAAGCGCTATCGGAATCCGCTCGGAAGAGACTGCGTTGGTCGAACAGCTCAAGGCAGGCTCTGAGGAGGCCTTCGCCTGGCTCATCGCTACCTACCACCAACCTATATATAGTTTGGTCGCCCGCACCATTCCCGCCGGTTCTGACGCCGCCGACCTCACCCAGGAAATTTTCGTCAAGATCTACCGCGGCATCGCCGGCTTCCATGGCGAAGCCAGTCTGCGGACCTGGATCTACCGCATTGCGCTGCATGAAGCTTCCAACCAGCGCCGCTGGTGGACCCGTCATCGCCGCCAGGAAGTAACCATCGAAGCCGAAACCGGCGACTCCAGCGACGGCCACCCGCTCTGCATCAAAGACACGCTCGCCGACGAGCACGAGTCTCCCTTCGACATCGCCGCGCACAGCGAAATGCGCACCCGCCTTGAGGCCGCGCTGCGCCAGATTCCGCAACCCTTCCGCGCTGTCCTGGTGCTGCGCGACCTTGAAGGCTTCGCCTATGAGGAAATTGCCGAGATTCTGAACGTCAATCTGGGAACTGTAAAGTCGCGCCTCATGCGCGGCCGCGCTCATCTCAAGGCGCAACTGGCCCCCTTCGTCAAGGAAACGAAAAAGCAGCCTTCGCGGACAGCAACGTCCGGGCTGGCGGCAGAGGAGGCATGATGAAGCAGTGCAAATCAACTCGCGATCGCTTTTCGGCCTACCTCGACGGTGCGCTCACCGGCATCTCCATGCAGCAGATCGCCGCCCATCTCAACTCCTGCGCCGAGTGCCGCCACGAATTTGACGGCTGGCGCGCCATGCAATCCGCTCTCGCCGAACTCGGCCCGGCAAAGGCTCCCAGCGACCTCGCCCTGCGGCTTCGCGTCGCCATTTCTCAGGAACAAACCCGCACTGCCCGGCAAAGGTTCGGAAGGTGGCAAGTCCGCTGGCAAAACACCATGGCGCCCTTTCTGTTGCGCGCCTCCGCCGGACTCGCCTCCGCCGTCCTGCTGGTCGGCACAGCGGCGGTGCTCGTCGGTGCCTTCGCCACACCGGAACCGGTCGAGGCACGCGACGCTCCGGCAAGCGCGGCCACCAGCCCCCGTTTCCTATATTCCATGCCCGTCTCCAGCACTCCGGGACTCGCTGAGCCGTCAAAAGCCAGGCCGGTCGACTATCGCCGCGACGCCCGCGTCGAAACCGTCGAGCAGGCCAGCCCCGTCGTGGTCGAGGCCTATGTCAATCGCGACGGACGCGTCTACGACTATCACATCATCTCCGGCCCGAACACGGCCCAGTCACGCGCCCAGATCGAAAACCTGCTCCTGTTCAGCGTCTTCGAGCCCGCTCGCATATTTGGCGAACCCGTCCGCGGAGTCGCTGTCCTCTACTTCTCCGGGGTCTCGGTTCAGGGCTGAGATCTCCGCCTACCTCGCAAAAATTGCTCGCCCGGGAAGCGTCGCTGAATCTTCGCGGGTGTTTGTGCGTCTTCTATTCAGGGACTTTTCTGTATTCTGTCCAGTGAACCTCAAGGAGCATTTCTCGAATGATTCAATCTCACGGCTATGCTGCGCAGCAGTCCACCACTCCTCTGGCCCCCTTCAGCTTCACGCGCCGCGATCCTAAAGACCGCGATGTTGTCATCGAAATCGAGTTCTGCGGCGTCTGCCACTCTGACATTCACTCCACCCGCAACGAGTGGCACAACGCCATCTATCCCATGGTTCCCGGCCACGAAGTCATCGGCCGCGTCACGGCCGTCGGAAATCAGGTGACCCATTTCAAAGTCGGCCAGCGCGTAGGCGTCGGCGTCATCATTGACTCCTGCCGGACCTGTCCAAGCTGCCGTAACAACGAAGAGCAGTATTGCGAAGTCGGCACAACCCTTACCTACGGCGCGCACGACAAGTACGGCGACCTCACCCACGGCGGCTACTCCAACAACATCGTGGTCGAAGAACACTTCGTCCACTCTGTCTCCACCAAGCTCGAGCCCGCGGGAGTCGCCCCCCTCCTCTGCGCCGGTATCACCACCTACTCGCCGCTGCGCCACTGGAAAGTCGGCCCCGGCATGAAAGTGGGCGTCGTAGGCCTCGGCGGACTCGGCCACATGGGCCTCAAGTTCGCGCACAGCTTCGGAGCGCACGTCGTGCAGTTCACCACATCGGAATCAAAAATCGCCGACGCCAAGCGCCTCGGGGCCGATGAAGTCGTCATCTCGAAAAACGAAGCCGCCATGAAGAAAGAGGCAAACAGCTTCGACTTCGTTCTCGACACCGTTTCCGCTCCACATGACCTGAACGCGTATCTGTCGCTGCTCAAGCGCGATGCCGCATATTGCCAGGTTGGACTTCCCGATCGGCCGCCGGTCATCAACATGGGCAACCTGCTCTTCAAGCGCCGCTCTCTCTCCGGCTCCATCATCGGCGGCATGGCGCAAACCCAGGAGATGCTCGACTACTGCGCCGATCACAACATCGTCTCCGACATCGAAATCATTCCCATTCAGAAAGTCAATGAAGCCTTCGAGCGCGTCCTCAAGTCGGACGTGAAATATCGCTTCGTAATCGATATGGCTTCGCTCACACAGTAATTAGTAACGGCTTCTGCTTCGTAAAGGGGTTGCCCTACACGGCAACCCCTTCGTTTTGCCGCGCGTCCCACCGAGCGTGGAGGAACCACTATGGCAACTAAAAAGAAAAGCACGTCGAAGAAGAGCTCTGCAAAGAAATCTTCTTCATCAAGAAAATCCTCATCGACAAAAAAGTCCTCATCCTCAGCAAAGAAGACGCCCGCCAGGAAGTCTTCCGCGAAGAAATCATCCGGAAAAAAGAGCGCGTCGAAAAAGTCATCCAACTCTCGCAAATACGGTCCCGCCGCCGGCAAAGCCGTCAAGCGTGAAATGCGCGAAATGAAGAAGGGAAAACTGAAATCAGGACGAAGCGGGAAGAAAGTCACCAATCCAAAACAGGCCATCGCCATCGGGCTTTCCGAGGCGCGCAGGTCCGGCGCAAAGGTCCCAAAGAAAAAATCTTCTTAGATCAAAAACACGGCGAAGGTGGCCCACTCAAGCGCTTTATGCTTGAGTGGGAGAAACAACAACATTACTCGCTCTTGCTCGATGAAGCCGCGGATGAAGCGGCGCTGCTGCCCGCCGTCTTCGTCTCAGCAGGCTTGCTCTCCGCCGCGCCCGCCTTATCGTTCCCGGAAGCGTCTGAAGACTTCGCCGAGGGGCCCTTGCCCTTCGCGGCGTAGTCGTTCACATACCAACCCGCGCCCTTGAACTGAAAGGCAGGCGCGGAAATCAGTCTCTCCAGTTCGCCCTTGCACTTCGGACATTCCTTCTCGTCCGGCGCGCTGAAGCTCTGTATCTTCTCAAACTGATGCCCGCACTTCTTGCAGCGATATTCGTAGAGCGGCACGTTCGTTACCTTCCCTGATCCTTCTTTATTCTACCGGCTGTGGCTTCGCCCCCAGCTTGGCCACATGCACTTCGTGGATCGCATCGACCGCGCGCAGCGCCTTCAGCACGTCCTCCGTCACGCCGTCGTCCACCTGGACCACGGCCAGCGCCGTGCCCTGCGGCACATGCCCCTCGCGGCCCAGCGCGAAGTTCGCGATATTGATCTTATAGTCCGACAGAATCGTTCCAATCCGCCCAATCACACCCGGAACGTCCTGGTTCCGCAGCGTCAGCAGCGTCCCTTCCAGCGGCGCTTCAATGTCGATTCCATTCAGCCGCAGCAGCCGCGCCGAAACTCCATGCAGCACTGTGCCGCTCGCCGTCACATCACCATTCCGCGTATGGATCGTCAGCTTCAGCACATTGCCCGCTCCGCCCGAAGCTGGAGCTTTCTTCTCTTCATGAATCCGCAACCCGCGCTCTTCCGCCACTGAAGCCGCATTGATCCGGTTCACGCCTTCCGCATGGCCCAGGATTCCCTCAATCGCGCTGTTACGAATCAGCTCCGTCTTTCCTTCAGCAATGCGCCCGCTGTAGGAAATATGCACGCTCTCAAAATTTCCATCCGCAAACTGCGCCAGAAACGCACCCAGCCTGTCCGCCAGCGTGATGTACGGCGCAAGCTCCACATACTCCTCGTGTGAAAGCGAAGGAAGATTGACCGCGTTCTGCACCACGCCCAGCTTCAGGTACTCGCGCACCTGCAGCGCAATCTGCACCCCCACCGCCTCCTGCGCTTCCGCGGTCGATCCGGCAATGTGCGGAGTCAGAATCACATTCTCCATCGCAAAGAAAGGCGAATCCTTCAGCGGCTCATGCTGGAAAACGTCCAGCGCCGCGCCCGCTACCTGCCCGCTCTTCAGGGCCTCAACCAGATCGGCCTCGACGACAAGCTCGCCGCGCGCGCAGTTCACAATGCGCACGCCCTTCTTCATCGTCGCCAGCGTCGTTGCATTAATGATTCCCGCCGTCTGCGGCGTCAGGCCCACATGCAGCGTCAGGTAATCCGCGTTTCGGAACAGCTCTTCCGTGCTCACCAGGGTTATCGCATTCTCGCGCGCAATCGAGGCCACCACAAACGGATCATGCCCGATCACTTCCATCCCAAAGCTGCGCGCTCGCCGCGCCACTTCCAGCCCAATGCGCCCCAGGCCCAGAATGCCCAGCTTCTTGCCGCGAAGCTCTCCGCCCTGCAGCGACTTCTTCTCCCACTTGCCCTCATGCATCGTGCTGTTGGCCTTGGGCAGTTTGCGCGCCAGCGCAATCATGTCGCAAATCGCCAGCTCGGCCACGGCAATCGCGTTCGCCCCCGGAGTGTTCATCACCACAATGCCGCGCCGCGTCGAGGCGTCCGCGTCAATGTTGTCCACGCCCACACCGGCGCGCCCAATCACGCGCAGCTTCGGCGCCGAAGACAGCAGCTTGTCATCCACCTGCACCGCCGACCGCACCACCAACCCATCGGCGTCCGCAATTTCCCCCGCCAGGCCATCCTTAATCTGGTCATGCGTCACAATCTCCCAACCCGGCTCCGCCTGAAACACGGCAATGGTGGCGGGAGAAACTTTTTCGGCGAGAACGATCTTCATTTTGCTCCTTCAGCAAGAAAT
>JBOGMA010000417.1:0-5530 GCA_050746465.1 Acidobacteriaceae bacterium | reverse complement strand
TTCCCAGCCTTTATCTTCCGACGAACTCAACCAGATCAACGCCTGGTGGCGCGCCGCCAACTATCTCTCCGCCGGAATGATCTACCTCTGCGACAACCCCCTCCTGCGCGAGCCGCTCCGACCCGAGCACATCAAGCAGCGCCTCCTCGGCCACTGGGGCTCCGACCCTGGCCAGAGCTTCCTCTGGGTCCACCTCAATCGCGTCATCCGCAAGTACGACCTGGACATGATCTACATCTCCGGCCCCGGACACGGCGCGCCCGCCACCCTCTCCAATGCCTACCTCGACGGAAGCTACACCGAAATCTATCCCGACAAGAGCCAGGACGAGCTCGGCATGAAGAAATTTTTCCGCCAGTTCTCCTTCCCCGGCGGCATCGGCAGCCACTGCACGCCCGAAACTCCCGGCTCCATCCACGAAGGCGGCGAACTCGGCTACAGCCTCTCCCACGGCTTCGGAGCGGCCTTTGACAACCCCGACCTCATCGTCACCGTCTGCGTTGGCGACGGTGAAGCCGAAACCGGCCCGCTCGCCACCTCCTGGCACTCCAATAAATTCATCAACCCTATCAGCGACGGAGCCGTCCTTCCCGTCCTCCACCTCAACGGATACAAAATCGCCAATCCCACCCTTCTCGCCCGCATTCCGCATGAGGAACTCGAAGCACTCTTCCGCGGCTATGGATACACCCCGTATTTCGTCGAGGGCGACGACCCGCGCAAGATGCACCAACAAATGGCCGCTACCCTGGACCATTGCATTCAGGAAATTCGCGCCATCCAGAAAAAAGCCCGCGCCGACGGAAAATGCGGTCATTATCCCCGTTGGCCCATGATCGTCCTGCGCTCGCCCAAGGGCTGGACCGGCCCCAAAGAAGTGGACGGCCACAAAGTGGAGGACTTCTGGCGCGCCCATCAGGTTCCCCTTCCTGAAGTCCGCGACAATCCCGCTCACCTCAAACAGCTCGAAAAATGGCTACGCTCCTACGAGCCCGAAAAGCTCTTCGACAAATCCGGCGCGCCCGTTGAAAAACTCAAATCCATCGCCCCGCAGGGCCAACGCCGCATGAGCGCCAACCCGCACGCCAACGGCGGCCTGCTGCGCAAGCCATTGGAGATGCCCGATTTCCGCAGCTACGCCGTCAAGATAAAAAAACCGGGCACAACCTTTGAAATGCCTACGGAAGTCCTGGCCCATTTCCTCGCTGAAGTCATGCGCCGCAACATGACCATCTTCCGCGTCTTCGGGCCTGACGAGACGGCCTCCAACAAACTCCAGGCCATCTACCAGGCAAGTAAAAAAACCTGGCTCGAAGCCTATAAGCCCGAAGACGCCGACGGAGGCGAGCTGGCCTGCGATGGCCGCGTCATGGAAATGCTCAGCGAGCACACGCTCGAAGGCTGGCTCGAAGGCTATCTCCTCACTGGACGCCATGGGCTCTTCGCCAGCTACGAGTCCTTCATTCACGTCATCGATTCCATGTTCAACCAGTACGCCAAATGGCTCGAGGCTTCCAAAAAAGAGATCGCCTGGCGCGCGCCCATCGCCTCGCTCAATCTCCTCATCACCTCCCTCGTCTGGCGGCAGGACCACAACGGCTTCACCCACCAGGACCCCGGATTCCTCGACCTCGTTACCAACAAGGGACCCGGTGTTGTACGCATCTATCTGCCGCCCGACGCCAACTGCCTGCTCAGCGTCGCCGACCACTGCCTGCGCAGCACCGAGCATGTCAACGTCATCGTCGCCGACAAGCAGCCGCACCTCCAGTACCTCGATATGAAAGCCGCCATCGACCACTGCACGAAGGGCATCGGCATCTGGGACTGGGCCAGCACCGACGCCTGCCAGGAGCCCGATGTCGTCATGGCCTGCGCCGGAGACATCCCCACTCAGGAAGCTCTCGCCGCCACCGCCATCCTGCGCGAACGCTTCCCTGACCTCAAGATCCGCTTCGTCAACGTCGTTGATCTCTACCGCCTCCAGCCCAATACCGAGCACCCTCACGGACTCAGCGACCGCGACTTCGACTCGCTCTTCACCAAGGACAAGCACGTCATCTTCAACTTCCACGCCTATGCCTCGCTCATCCACAAGCTCACCTACCGCCGCACAAATCACAACAACATTCACGTCCGCGGATACAAAGAAAAAGGCAACATCAACACCCCGCTCGAGCTCGCCATCGAAAACCAGATCGACCGCTTCAACCTGGCCATTGATGTTATCGATCGCGTGCCCCGCCTCCACCAGATCGGAGCCCACGTCAAGGAGTGGCTCAAGGATCAGATCATCGACAGCGTCAACTACGCACACACCTACGGCATCGACAAACCAGAGATACGCGACTGGAAATGGCCACTATGACCAAAGACCTCACCGACCCTCTGGGTGGCCCATTCAAGCCGCTTTTTGGCTTGAGTGGGGAACAGCTCGTTTTGTATCAGGGCACGACTTTAGTCGTGCCGCAAAGACTCCAAAGACAATGAGGGCTTTAGCACTGTGCGATGCTCGTCAATGCAACAGGCTGTTTTGAAACATCAACAATTCTGTTTATGAGAGAAACGACAGCTCCCGACTCACTCATCCTGGCCGTAAACAGCGGCTCCTCATCCCTCAAATTCGGCCTCTTTGCTCATCGCGATGGAGACGAATCCCCCCTCTACCAGGGCGAGGCTGAAAACAACCGCCTCACCATCTCCGACGCGAATAAAAAGACCATCCTGGACGAGCCCCACGCCCCCACCACCCAAACCACCGCGCTCAAGTCCATCCTCGACGCCCTCGCCAAATGCGGAGCACCCGCCCCCGTAGCCGTCGCCCACCGAGTCGTCCACGGAGGTCCGCACCTACGCCAGCATCAGCGCATCACGCCCCAGGTCATCGCCACGCTCGAAGCCGCGCTGCACTTCGCCCCACTGCACATCCCCGCCTCGCTCGCGCTCATTCGAGAAACCGAAACACTTCTGCCCCGCGCCCAGCAGTTCGCCTGCTTTGACACCGCCTTCCACGCCACTATGCCGGACATCTCCACCCGCTATGCCATCCCCGAAAAGTTTTACGGCGAAGGAGTCCAGCGCTACGGCTTCCACGGACTCTCCTACGAATCCATCCTCCACCAACTCCGCGACGTACTTCCCGCCCGCATCGTCTGCGCCCACCTCGGCAACGGAGCCAGCCTTGCCGCCATCCTCAACGGCCGCTCCATAGACACCAGCATGGGCCTCACCCCCACCGGCGGAATCCCCATGTCCACGCGCACCGGCGACCTCGACCCCGGCGTCCTCATCTTCCTCATGCGGAGCAACCGCCTAAACGCCGACGCCCTCGAAACCATCCTCAACCGCCAGTCCGGCCTCGCCGCCCTCTCCGGCGGAGAATCCGACATGCGCCGCCTCCAGGCCGCCATCGGAGCCGGAGACCAGAACGCCGCCCTCGCCGTCAACATCTTCGCCGCCTCCATCCGCAAATTCATCGGAGCCTACGCCGCCGAACTCGGCGGACTCGACCTCCTCATCTTCACCGGAGGCATCGGCGAACACAGCCCCTTCGTCCGCAACCTCGTCTGCCAGGGACTCGAATTCCTCGACATCCACCCCGGCCACGAAGGCCCCGGCACCAAAGTCCTCATCCTCCCCAGCGACGAAGAAACCCAGATCGCCCGCCACGCGCGCCGGCTGATGAATCTCTCAGCTCAGTCCTGAAATGTGCGCGCTTCGAATCGCGCGGCGCTCATGAGGTTGCATTCTCGCTTCAAGTCGTCGCGAAATGCTTTGATCCTTTGAAAGCGATCTTTTTCGAAATCCTGAACAAAGATGCTTGTAACGATTAGAATTCCTTTTAGTGCGCCGCCCCGATGGCGCCCATAATGTCAGGCAATTGAACGCGCAAAGAAGCGTGCGCCTGCAGACCCCGCTAACCTGCCTACGCATCTGCAATTAACCCGCCACACGCATCGTCTGGAGACCACCATGAAGCTGGAAGAAGTAGTTCCCGCAGTTGCAAATCGTCGCGCCTTTTTGAAGGGCGCTGGAATCGCCGGGATCGGATTGGCAAGCGCAGCCGTGATTGGCAAGGAATTTGGACCCGGTGAACAGAAGGTCGAAGCCGCGCAATATGCCGACGCCGAAATTCTCAATTTCGCTCTTAACCTTGAGTATCTCGAAGCCGAGTTTTATCTGATAGCTACGTATGGAACCACGCTGGTGAAGTACGGAATTATCAAGTCCTGGCAGGAAAGCGGCCCCACCACCGGCGGTAAAATGGTCCACAATTTCGGGGCGGCGGATTCAGCGTATGTCGCCACTGCCCTGCGGGTGGATGAAGTTGCCCACGTCCAATTCCTGCGCTCCGCTCTTGGTTCGGCGGCGGTCAAGAAGCCCGCGATCAATCTTGACGCTCTCGGCTACGGATTCGGCAGCGTCCATGACTTCCTCAAACTCTCCAGACAGTTTGAAGATGTCGGAGTCAGCGCTTATCTTGGCGCGGCTCCATACATCAGCAATGGCGCTTATCTCTCCGCCGCGGCGGCGATCCTCGGAACGGAAGCACAACATTCCGGCGCAATCCGCGACCTTTGCATCATGAATGGCGTGTCCAGCCCGGCCGTGGATTCGCTTGACGTGCCTCCATCGTCAAGCAAGCCCTTCGATGTGAACAGCCATGCCATGTGCATCCCGCGCACGTTCGCGCAGGTGCTCAACATTGTCTACCACGGAGGCAATTGCTCCGGCGGCTTCTATCCAGAAGGCATGAACGGCTCCATCGTCTGCCGGTCGTAGCACGATCAGACACAACGAATAGGGGAGCCGCACTCCGGCTCTCCTATTTCCAGTTTTTCCCTGGTTTTGCTACCGCCCACATCTGCGCGGCGATCTCATCGAACAGCCCTTGTCTATCCGTGCCTACGCGATACAGGTCCATGTGCGTACGTCCGGGAATGAAGGTGAAGTGCGCATCAGCGTGAAGCCCTTGCAGCACGCGATCAAAATCATGGGCCGAGCCGTCGAGATAGAACGTGTCCGCCGTTCCGACGTAGACGTGAATTTTGCCCTTGAGATAGCGTCCGCGCTGCGCCCAGTCAGCCTGGCAAATATGCGCCAGGTCGTAATGGTCGCGCCAGTAGGCCACCACCGCCGGATGCACGTCGCCCGTTTGCCAGTCGAACATCGGCAGCGGACGCCCGTCCTTGCCGCGCGGCGAAAACACCCAGTTGAACGAAGCCATCTGCCCACCGTACGGCCCCAGCACATACTCCAGTATCGAGAACTGCTCGTAAGTCGCCAGCACTCTTCCGTGGTTCCGCACCAGCGGATAGGGCGTGCCGTCCGGCCTGTGATACACATTCGCGTGCGGAGCGTACAGGTCCACACCGGTGAAGTCATGGAAGTCGCTCGGGTCGGGCGAAGTAGACCACGTTCCGCCAAAGATGCGCGGATAGTTCACCTGCAACTGTAGCGTCGCCCATCCGCCGGACGAGTGCCCCTGCAGGAACCGCCCCCTGGGCTTCGCGTCCATGCGGTACTTCGC
>JBOGMA010000416.1:0-5998 GCA_050746465.1 Acidobacteriaceae bacterium | reverse complement strand
GATCAATTTTCATGGTGGCGGATTTGGATGGTACACGCCGATTGCGGGGACGCGGCAGAAGGGATTTGAGGCGCGTCCGATTTATTACGGGATGCTGATGTTTGCCGAGGCCGGCGCAGGGCAGATGGTGAAGAACACGCTGAGCGAGCGCCAGCCGGAAGATGCGGTGGCGGCGTATTCGCTGAAAACGGAGTCGGGGCTGAGGACGGTGGTGTTTAACAAGAGCGGGGTTAGCGCGCTGCGGCTGGTGGTTGATCCGGGACAGAAAGCGGAGCGCGCGACGATGTTAATGCTGAGGGGGGCGAGCCTGGATGCGACCTCGGGTGTGAAGCTGGGCGACGCGGCGGTAGATGCGCATGGGGAATGGCGCGGGGCGCAGCGGCAGAACGTTTCCGGCAAGGGTGGTTTGTTTACGCTGGAATTGCCGGCAGCGAGTGCGGCGCTGGTGGATTTCAAGTAAAAGCGAGATCGGCGTTGCTTTATCCGCGAAGAGAAGTGCGGGTTCCTCCGCTGCGTTCGCTGCGCTCACTTCGGTCGGAATGACAATTCACTATGACAATTCACTCAATTCAAGCTGACATCGTTATTGTTTAAGCGGCGCCGCTATTTCCGGCTCTGGTGTGGGTGGCGATTTCTTCGGCGACGCTGTCTTCGTTTCCGGCGAACATGGCGCGGAGGCGGTCGGCTACGCGCTGGTGCCAGTGGCTGCGGCGGGCGATAGGAATTTTGCTGTAGATCACGTCGCGATAGAGTTCGTGCGCGAATACGTAGAAGGCGGAGCGGGTTCCGTCGGGCAGTTCGTCGTGGCCGGCGATGGAGAGCAGGCGGACCCGGCGCGCGAGGGCGGCGTAGGCTTCCTCCATATCTTCGAGGGGCAGGTCGAGGGCGGCGGCGGCGGCCCATGCGGGAAATATGGTTCCGGTAATGCTTCCGGCTTCGAGGAGGCGGCGGTCAGCGTCGTTGAGCCGGTCCAGTTGGAGGCCGATGACAGCGGCGAGACCGTCGGGGACCCCGATTTCAATTTGATCGATGGGTTGGCCGAGGGCCACTTCCCCGTTCTGCGAGAGGAGGATGCGCTGGGCGCGGAGATGGTCGAGGATGGCGGTCATGTAGAGCGGATTGCCGGCGGAACGCTGATGGAGGAGGCTGGCGAGGCCGGGGGGAAGCTTTTCTGTGCCGAGCTCGCGAGCGAGGTATTCGCGGACGGCGGTGCGGTCGAGTGGGCCCAGGTGGAGGTCTTCGCTGCGGCGGCTGGTGGCGAGATCCTGGTGGAGCAGGCGGAGCGGGTGTGAGGGCTCCAGTTCCTCGGGGCGGAAGCTGGCGATGAGCATGAGCCGGGCGCGGGTGCGGCGGCGAGCGAGGGCTGCGATGAGGTCGAGGGTGGAGTCATCGGCCCAGTGGAGGTCGTCGAAGATGAGCAGCAGGGGCTCGTTCTGGCTGAGGGCTTCGAGAGCTTCGCAAATTTGGCCGAGCGAAGGAGTGGAGGACGTACTGTGTGAGAACCAGGCGGGCGCGGCAGCGGCGAGGATGGCTCTGGCCCTTTCATCTTCGGCGGCGCAGAGGCCGTTGAGGGCTTCGCGCACAGGATAAAAGGTTTCTTTACCAGCGAAACCTTCGATGGACTGGCCGCGGGCGATTCGGACGGAGGGGTGTTCCTGACAGATCTGGTCGCAGAATGCGTCGAGGAGCGCGGTTTTGCCGATGCCGGGGTCTCCGGTGAGGAAGAGAGTGGGGCGGTCAGCTTTGCGGGCGCTGAGGAAGCGATCCTGGAGGAGGGCGAGCTCGGCGGTGCGACCTACGAGGATGTTGTGGCGGGCTCCGGCCTGGTCGCGGGTGATGATAGGCGCGAGGAAGCGGTAGCCGCGCTTGGGAACAGTTTCGATGAAGCGGGGGCTGGTGGGGTCGTCGCCGAGGAGCTTGCGCAATTCGAGCACATAGGTGCGAAGGACCTGAGGCTGGACGTAGGTTTCGGGCCAGAGCGCTTCCAGAAGCTCGTCATGGGTGATGAGGCGCTGGGGATTTTCGACGAGGTAGCGAAGAACGGCGAAGGGACGCGGAGTGAGGCTGAGGCGCTGATTCTCGCGCCAGATACACTCGTTGCTCAGGTCGAGACGAAATTCGCCAAAGGCTTGCATCGGGGCTTACGTACCTCAGTAGACTCTCGTACTTCAGTATCGGATAGCAGAATTACTGGATCAAATGATCTGGGCTGACGATCGGTGGGCCTTCGTACTTCAATATTAGACAGCAGACGGGCTGCCATTCCGTGAAAATGAGGAATTTGTTGAAGCGAATGCGGTTTGCCGCAGGGCAAATAAGCCGTGATGGTGGGAAAGCGTCCGGATTCGGACAGCGGTGTCCGTAAAAGGGACAAACGGGGTGGGGAGGGATTTGGTTCCGCTTTAACCAGTTTCCTGTCGAGAAATCATCTCACCTTGCGAGCATCGCAACCGCAGGTCCTTCGACTGAGTTTGGCGCAAATGCGCCAAACTCCGCTCAGGATGACATCTATTTTCTCTCTAGCGGAGGGCGTGGGCGCGTCGGGCTCCTGGCCGCTGGCGTGAGAGGAGGTTGTAAGCGATGGCGAAGGCGGGGATGAGGAAGACGATGGAGCCGAAGACCCACATGAAGGCTCCGGCGGCGGCCTGGTCGTTGAGGGCGCTGATGCCGAAGGTGCGGGGCTGGAGGCCGTAGCTGGGATAGATGAGGCGGTTCGAGAAGACGAGAAAGGCGGAGACGCCGGTGTTTACGATGTCGGCGGTGACGAGATAGGGGATGAGCAGCCATCGGGAGCCGCGGAAACGGCTGGGCCAGGGATCGATTATGGGCCACCAGAAGAGGACGCTGGCGAAGAAGAAGCAGGCATGCTCGCAGTTGTGGATGTTTTCGTTGGAGAGCGCGAGTTCGTAAGCGGCGGGGATGTGCCAGCAGACGTAGGCGAGGTTCATGAGCAGCCAGGCAGGTTTGGGGCGGACGATGAAGTGGAAGAAAGCGCGCAGCCAGCGGCGGCGGATGAGGGGGCCGAGGATGGGGCGGACGAACCAGCGCGGGAGTCCGCGGAGCATAGGCACGACGGGTGCTCCGAAGACGATGAGGGGCGGCGCGATGGACATGAGGACGAAGTGCTGGCCCATGTGCGCGAGGAGAAGCTGTTCGCTGAAAGTATCGAGCGGGGATGAAACGGCAACGACCAAGGAGAGGATGCCACCGATGAAGCAGGCCCAGCGCCAGTCGGGAAAGTGCAGGGGGCGAGTCTTCCTGATTCGCAGAAACCCGATGGTGTAGATGATGGCGACGAGCGCCAGTTCACTACACACGATCGGGGGGAATTCCCAGTCTGCGAAAAAGGTGTGAAACACGGTGCTACTTTCCGGGCGAGGCCGCGGGTTGAGGGTCGGTGGTTCCCCCGAGTCCCGGTTGAGCAGGGTGGGCAGGAGTGTAGGGGGGACTAGTCTGGTTTTCGACGCCGAGCGAGGCGTCGCGGGCGGGGCGCTCGTTGGGCGGATGAAGAGTTTCGAGGAAGTGGACGAGTGCGGTCACTTGTTCTGGAGAAAGATTTTTGCCGTAAGCGGGCATGTTGCCGCCGCCCTGAACGACCTGCCGGATGAGCTGGTCTTCCGTGAGGCGCATGGCAACGGTGTCGAGCGTGGGGCCGCGCTGACCGCCTACTCCGTTGAGGGAGTGGCAATTGCGGCACTGCATTCCCTGGAAGATGATGGCGCCCTGGCGTTCAACCGGGGAGAGGTTCTGGAGATATTTTGCGGGAACGGTGTCCTGGCTCCAGGCGTCCATTTTCGGGCTCCATGGAGTGCGGGTGCCGAGATTGGTGAAGACTCCCCAGAGGACCGCGACGGTGATGAGTACGAGAACAGCGACGGGGCGGCGGTGCCAGCTCTTTTCACCTTCGCCCGCGTAGAACGGGAGAGCGATGAGGATGACGAGAATGACGACGGGCACGATCAGCAGGACAGGAGTTTCGAGGTTCGGCGGCAGGTAGGAGAGGACCGCGAAAATCCATAGGAAGAAGAAGTCCGGCTTGGGCGTGGTCTGAATTATGGTGGGGTCGGGCTGCCCGGTAGGACCGTGGGGGCCGAAGACGAAGGCGCAGATAACGACGGCGGCGACGATGCCGGCAGAGAACCAGAGGTCCTTCCAGAACGCGCCGGGGACGAAGGGGATGCCGTTATCGTGGGTAAGCTTGTTGTACTCCTCAATGTAGGTGGAGCGGCGGACGGCGCGACCGGGCATGGGCCACTCGTTGACGCCGAGCTTGACGACCATCCAGATATGGGTGAGCGCGAAAACGAGCAGGAGGCCGGGAATGACGAAGACGTGGAGGGTGAAGAATCGGGTGAGGGTGGCTCCGGCGATGATGGGACCGCCGAGCATGAAGTGGACGAGCCCGGCTCCGATGAAGGGGACGCGGCCCATGATGGAAGCGCCGATGCCGAGGCCCCAGTAGGCGTCCTGATCGAAGCGCAGGACCTGGCCGGTGAAGGCCATGCCGAGAGTGAACAGGAGCAGGAAGACGCCGAGGATCCAGGTGAGCTCGCGCGGAAATTTATATGACCCGAAGAGGAAGACCTGGGCCATGTGGATGAGCACGACGGCGACCATGAAGTTGGAGCCCCAACTGTGCATGGCGCGGAGGAACCATCCGAGCGGAAGCTGATGGTTGAGGACGTTGAGGCTGTTCCAGGCCTGACTTGCCGATGGGGTGTAGACGATGGCAAGCATGATGCCGGTGACGATCTGCAGCATGAGCAGCGTGAATGCCGCGCTGCCGAAGACATACCACCAACTGGCGGTGTTCCTCGGAACCGGATGGAGGACCATGTCCTTGACAGGGCCCTCGACCTGAAGACGCCGCTCAAACCAGTTGTAAGTTTTCTTTACCCAAGGCATGAGCCGCATCCTTTATTTCCGAGAGTGTCCGTGACGCGCAGACTGGCGCTGTTGGAAAGAGTGGGAGTCTGTCCGGCGAAGATATGGAGCTCCTGGCCGACGAGTTTGTAGTCATAGGTAAAAAGGCCACGCGTAGGGGGGCCGGAAGCGCGTTCGCCGTCGGCGTAGTAGACGCCGCCATGGCAAGGACACATGAAGAGCTTGGACTGCGGGAACCAGCGTACAGGGCAGCCGAGATGCGCGCAGTTGATGGCGAAGACCTGAAACTCCGTGGGCGAGACGTGGCGGACCCAGCAGGGGGTTTTGTCGGTTTCGCCGTCCCAAGGCCTGTTATAGGGATTGATGAAGGTTGCGAGGCGGGTTTCGCCGATGGGAAATTGATCGATGGAACCGAGGGAAACCCAGCGGTCGTAGAATTTGCGCCCGCGGATGGGGCCGACGAGATAGCGGACGACAGGAGTGGCGACCATGAGGCCGACGATGACATTGAATCCCACTCCGATTTTGAGCAGCAGCCAGCGCCGCGAGACGACACGCGGGTCGTCCTGGGTGATTTTCTGTTCCTCTTTTACGATGTCGGTCATAATTCTTCCTCTAGTCCGGATGCGAGTAGGGCTGGCCCGGCGTGGGGCTGCGCTTGGAAGCGAGAAACGCTACTACATCGGTGACTTGCTGATCGGTCAAAGCATGTCCGGGTATGTCGCCGCGCCAGTCAGGGTGGCCGATGTCGGGACGTCCGGCAATGATGATGGTGCGAAGTGACTGGTCCGTGACGAGCGCGAGAAACTCGGGATCCAGGATGTTGTCTGAAGGCTTCTGATGGCAGCGGGCACAGGCGGTCTGATAGACCTGCTGGCCGTGGGCGGCATCGCCCTTCAGAGTCGCGGCATAGGGCGGCGGCGTCTGGCCGTTGAGGGCGTTCGGCTTTTGCCATTGGGAACGCATGCCGCGCACCAGGCTATCGACCTGGACATCGGTGAGAAAACCGCCGGCAGATTTGGCGAAGGCCGGCATCTGGGTTCCGGGCTCGCCGTTGGAGATGATCTGCTTCATGGAATTGTCATCGACCCAGGCCTGAGAGACGGGGTTGGCA